>CAIMPQ010000089.1 GCA_903843315.1 uncultured beta proteobacterium | reverse complement strand
TGAAGCAAATTATGGATAACCTGTCTTAACTGGGTAGGGTCCCCCATAATATCTGGGCACTGCAAATCAAGCTGAGTGCGCAGCGGACTACCCTCATATAGACCTAAAATTTCAGTCGTGAGTGCATTGATAGAAACGGGCCTTAATTGAGGTGTGGGTGTTTTGGCAAAGTCTCTAAAGTCATTGACCATCTCCTTCATCGCTTGCACCTGACCAATAATCGTTTCAGTACTGCGATTAATCATCTCTTCTTGCTCTGCACTGAGCTTACCTGCAAGCTTGTGTTGCAAGCGTTCGGCGGATAACTGAATAGGTGTAAGAGGATTTTTAATTTCATGGGCAAGGCGTCTAGCCACTTCGCTCCAAGCAATGGATCTTTGAGCGCTAACCACGTCTGTAATGTCGTCGAACACCACCATGCGCAGATCTGCGGTGAGTTCAGTACCTCGCACAAACAAGGTAACGCCTAACTCATTCTCATACTCATTCGTAGTGTGCAATTGAATTTGTTTTTGCCAAACGGGAATATTTTGATGGCTAAGCTGTCCAAGGGGCTTACTCTCTCCCCCCGCCACTGTAAGCTTCATAGTCGCAAAGCCACCTTTAATCGCCTCTTCAAACTCAACAAGAACCGGGCTAGTACTTAAAGGCTTTCCATCTAGGTAAGTAAGGTCTTGGCCAAAAATTCGGTCGGCGCCAGCGTTACTAGAGACCACATTGTAGTTTTTATCAAAAATACAAACGCCTGCAGTTAGGCTACCAAGTACCTTTTCTAAAAACGCTTTTGATTCTTGTAAAGAACTACGAGTATCGGCCAGCTGCCTCGTCATGACATTGAATTGGCGAGTCAGCATTCCCAGCTCATCCCCGGTATCTAGCTCGGGCTTCGGAGACAAGTCGCCCTCTGCGACCGCCTGCGTCCCCTTTAACAACATCAAAAGTGGGCGAGCCAATTGGCGACCCAACATGAGAGCCAAAGTAATTGCCACAAATACCGCAAAAAATAACGTGAGCGTTAGTGTCCCAACAAACATCTTGCGCAAACCACTACGTCCCAATGACTTCTCTTGATATTCGGTATAGGCAGTCTCAACCGCATAAATATTCTTAGCTAATGGCGCGGGAATATAGCGCACTAATTGTAAAAAAAATTGATCATCCACCACTTTGCCAGACTCTAATTTGCTTTGTAAGAGTTTTTTCCGCACGATCGGAACAACTGCCCTTACTCGATAGCCGCGCTCCCCCCCTTCCATTTCGATTTGATCTAAAAAGGCAACACCCTTCTTTTTAAATGCCTCTGAAATCACATCGGCACTGGGCGCAGGCAAGTATTTTTTAGGTCTTACCTCGCTAGTTAAGATCAAATTGCGCTGCATATTAAAGAGGCTGACCTCCTGAATGCCAAATTGATTGCGGACCTTCATAACCATAGTAGCAACCTGCTCAGTACTTGCTCCTGGTGGAGCCTGCACAATCTGATCAGCGATGAAATTGCCCTCGGCCAAAATCTCTTCTTGAGCAACTCGCAAGGTAACACGACCCAACTCTAGGCCGGAGTTCAGGGCAGACTCTACCTTTACATCAAACCAAGTTTCAATACTGCGGGAAACAAACTGCAGAGAGACGCCATACAAAATTAAACCGGGAACAATTCCAACTAAAGCAAAAATCATTGCCAATTTTGCAATTAGGCGGGTACCAAAGTGGCCCCGATACCATCGAACTCCAATCACGACGATCAAAGATAAGATGACTAAAGCAAGACAGATCCCAATAACTATATTGGCCGCATAAAGCCAAATAAAGTAATTTTCAAAAAACTCTGTGTTAGATGATGCAATAAAAAGCAGCGCCAATAACAGCAAAGCAAATATGCCAATAGCGCCAATGGCAATGGGGATTACTTTTTTTTGCCAGACCTTTGACGTAAAGATCGAGGCCTTAAGAGGATCTATTGGTACATTCATCGTTTAATCAGGTTTGGACCATTAGGCTGCAAGGGGAAGCGGATCCAATCACTTGAAACGTTCCAGTCGCGGTTGTTTAAGGCGTTTACCTGAAAAGGCTTGGGTAGTTTGCTTAAATCTAAAGTCATCCGAAAGCCGGCGGTATAGAGCTTGTTTGAATCCAGTTGATTGTTATCAATTACGCGCCAACCACCAATAGATCCAACGGCTTGTAAGGCCTCGGAAATCGTCTTTGCTGAGAATGTAAAACCATCCGAAGCAATTCGATATTGTTGGGTAAGGGGTTGGTACGACAAGCGAGTTTGTCTTTGGGCAACCGCAGGTTTTTCATCAAACCAATACCACCTAGAGCGTGTTAAATCAAATTCGGTCTGAAAGTACAACACCACCCCTTTTTGTACAGCATCTTCAAGCCCTGGGGAAAGCTCAATTTGGAAGCTTGCATTCAATAGCCAGTCGTTATCAACCCTCTCCAACTCAAAGGATTTGATTTTGATTCCCTCTGCACTTGCCGGCGTCGCAAAAACACACAAAACCATCAAGCATAAAAAGATGAATTGTTTAATTCTTTGGCTCATGGCCCATTTTTCTTAAACAAGGCATAGTAAAAACCATCGCTCACTTCACTTGGCAGAATCTGCCCTGGGGCGCTTAATCGTAACGCATTGCCATGCTCTGCAGCAAACCGGACTGCCTGATCCTCCCCCTCCTCAGGAAAAACAGAGCAGGTAACGTAAAGCAACAGCCCCTCTGGCTTTAGCATTTTCCATGCCTGCTCTAGAATGCCTAGCTGTTTTTGCTGCAAAGACTTGATATCGGCCTCGCGTCTTAAAAAGGGAATGTCAGGATGCCTAGCCACAATGCCCGATGCGGAACAGGGTGCATCCAACAATATTTTGTCAAAGAGTACGCCATCCCACCAGGAGCCCTTTGAGGCATCGCCTCTCAACACGCGCACTTTGTCGGAGTTCAAGCGCAATCGGTCTAGATTGCCGCTGATTTTTCCAATACGTTCACCATCGAGCTCTAAAGCCACCATCTCACACTCGGCAAGCTCTAATAGATGGGCGGCCTTTCCACCTGGCGCAGAACACGCGTCCAAGATTCTCTCGCCTGGTTGGGGGTTCAAAAGAATGGCAGCCATTTGAGCGCCCGCATCCTGAACAGAAACAGCGCCACTATAAAACCCGGGCAATTCAGAAACGGGAACTGGGTCGGATAGCAGCAAAGCCGATGGGAGCTTCATACCTGCAAGCTCTTCGACAGGATTTGATGCAATTCCCGCTTCGCTTAATAGGGCCTGATATTGCTCTCGTGAATATTGCTTTTGATTTACTCGCAAAATTAATGGGGCTCGTTTTGCCTGTGCAAACAGAATCGATTGCCAAGTCTTGGAATAATTTCGCTTCAAATTCGCGCGCCACCACGCTGGAACAAACATCGGTATTGGGTCAGGTGGATATGAATTTTCACCTGGTGGTGGCTGGACCGTAAGGCTGACTTTGCGTAAGACCGCATTCACCAAACCTTTGGCATACATAGTTGGGTCGTATTCACCGCAAGCTTTCACAGCTTGATCCACTATGGTATGTGCGGCATAGCCTTTACCCTCTGAAGCTTCTTGCAAAAACAAAGCAATGGCAACGCTCAGTAAATGATCTACCTCTGGCGGTGGAGTCTTTGGAATAAATTGCTTAATGAGTTCATGTGATCGAACCCATTTACGCAAAGCATCAAAGCTCAGGCTTTGCACAATCGGCCGCTCATGTGCATCGAGCTGGTCTAAAACTTCAGTAAGCGATCTCCCACTCATCACCTCACCAATTGCTTGCGCAGAGATACAGATAGCTTCAGAAAGTGGAAGGCTTTGCGACGTTTTTTTATCAGTCAAACTAATTTGCTCCGGGGTATTCCCCGTTTTTTGCCATGGCCATGAGGCGTGCCACCCGCTCCTCGGTTGGAGGGTGAGTGGAGAATAGTTGTGCAAGACCGCCCGCACCCAGAGGATTCAGAATCATCATTTGCGCTGTCTCAGGATGTTGTTCTACTGCTTGAAATGGAATTCCCTGAGCATGGTTATGAATCTTTTCCAAGGCATGGGCCAAAGCCTCTGGATCTAAGCTGATTTCAGCGCCACCACGATCAGCCTCATATTCCCTTGCGCGTGAAATACTCATTTGAATTAGGCTAGCAGCAATCGGCGCAAGAATAGCTACCAATAAACCCGCAAGCGGATTGCTTGGTCTGCCTTCAGAATTGCGCCCACCAAAAAACATAGCGAAATTGGCTAATGCAGAAATTGCTCCGGCCATAGTTGCGGCAACAGTTGAAATCAAAATATCACGATGTTGCACGTGGGCTAACTCATGAGCCATCACGCCGCGCAATTCGCGATTAGAAAGAATTTTTAAAATTCCCGTGGTTGCAGCTACAGAAGCATTGTCTGGATTGCGCCCGGTTGCAAAAGCATTGGGAGAATCCTCATCAATCAAGAATACTTTCGGCATAGGCAAACCTGCCTTTTGTGAAAGCTCCTTGACCAGTGCATAAAACTGTGGGGCAGACCGCTCATCAACTTGCTGGGCATTGGTCATCTTGAGAACCATCGTGTCAGAAAACCAATAGCTAAAAAAGTTCATGCCAACAGCCATTAACAAGGCCATGATCATGCCCTGCTCTCCGCCCAGCATACCGCCCACAACCACAAACAGCGCAGTAATGGCCGCCATCAAAACAGCAGTCTTTGCAAAATTAAACATGTCTACTCCTTTGCATGAAAGCGGAACGGTTTTTCTTGGGATCCGAGAGACTGCAGGCACAGCTTTGCAGGCATTTTTTTTCCGCCGGGCTTTTGCATCTCTAAAACTTCTACTACTCCGGCGCCACACTGAATATAAGCACTGTCATTACTAAACCCCAATACCTCACCAGGCTGCCCAGTCTCGCTACATGAGCCTACCGAAGGAATGCGAGAATCCCATAACTTCATTGGTTCGCTCTCGATATTACTGGTGGCACCAGGAAAGGGGTTGAAAGCACGAATTCGATTATCAATTTGTACGGCACTTAAATTCCAATCAATTTCAGCCTCACTCTTTAAGATTTTTTCAGCATAGGTAATTCCAGCGCTTTCTTGCCGCACTCGAGTGGAACGGCCCTCAGCTACAAGTTGGAGTGCTTCAACAATTGACTTAGCGCCCAATGTGCGCAATCGATCGTGCAAAGTAGCGCTTGTTTCATCTGGCGTTATTGGAAACGTTTTTATAAGGACTATGTCGCCCGTATCTAAGCCAGCATCCATTTGCATTATGCAAATGCCTGTGTTTTTATCACCGGCCTCAATGGCACGCTGAATTGGGGCAGCACCACGCCAACGTGGCAATAAAGAAGCATGAATATTAAAACTACCGAACCTACCAGGGCGCTGAGCAATATCTAAAATTTCTTGTGGCAAGATAAGACCGTATGCCACCACTACCATGGCATCGAATTCGATTGCGGATAATTTCTGGTAAGCCTCTTGTGCCTGCGCTTGCTTTAGTGGGTCAGCGCTATTGCGCTTTAACGTTTCGGGCTGCAGCACTGGAATATTTTTTTCTAAAGCAAACTCTTTAACAGGGCTAGCGTGGAGATGCATGCCTCTGCCTGCACGCCGATCGGGTTGAGTCAGAGCCAAGACAATTTCGTGCCCTGCCTCATCTATTGCACGCATTGCTTGCGCAGCAAACTCAGGAGTTCCAGCAAAAACAATTTTCATTAGAGGCGCTTAGCGCTCACCTTCTAACTCTTTGGTGCGCTTCTTCAGTTTTTGTGAGATACGCGTTCTTTTGAGCAAAGATAAATACTCAACAAACACTTTGCCCTGCAAGTGATCTAATTCGTGTTGCAAGCAAACCGCCAAAATACCGTCGGCCTCCAGCTCAAATTCCTTACCCTCAATATCCAAGGCCTTGATTCGAATTTCAGCCGGCCTCTCAACCTCATCGTAAAACTCAGGAACTGAAAGGCATCCTTCCCGCCAAGATTTTTTCTCAGGGCTTGCCCAAGTAATTTCAGGGTTAATAAAAACCATCAATTCATTTTGCTCATCAGACACATCAATCACCACAATGCGCTCATGAATATCCACTTGGGTCGCAGCTAATCCAACGCCAGGCGCCTCATACATAGTGTCAGCCATATCGCCGACTATTTTTTTAATACGTGCGTCTACCTGTGCCACGGGTTTGGCAATCTTGTGCAGACGCGGGTCTGGATAACAAAGGACGGATAACAAAGCCATATAGGAATTATCCAACAGAGCAATCAGTCTGTCCCGATTGTTCTTATTCCCCCAAAGATCACAATCTTTTGATGCCTACTTTTCTAACAACGAGCAGCATCACCCGGCTAGAGCGTGGTGACAAAAAATACCCTTCGCGCCTAAATGATTTGCATGACCCACCCAACCAACTCTATATAGATGGGGATATTGATTTACTCCAAATGCCCATGATCGCGATTGTTGGCGCCCGTAAAGCCAGTGCTGAAGGTCTAAAAAACGCAGCTTTCTTTGCGCAAGGACTCTCACAGGCAGGCTTACTAGTCGTCTCAGGGCTCGCACGGGGGGTTGATGGTGCAGCACATCAAGCTACCCTGAATCTGGGTCCTAAACACTTCACCATGGCCATCTGTGGGGCTGGTGTAGATGTGATTTACCCCAAAGAACATCTGGGACTTGCCAAATGCATTCGGCAACAAGGGCTTTTGATCTCTGAACTACCGCTTGGTGAAGGGCCAAAATCAAGCCACTTTCCCAGAAGAAACCGAATTATTTCTGCCCTCTCGCTTGGCGTGGTGGTCGTTGAAGCAGCGGAAAGGTCGGGGTCTTTAATTACTGCCCGGCTTTCTGCGGAATTAGGGAGGGAGATTTTTGCAGTGCCTGGGTCGATCCACAACCCCCTTTCTGCAGGTTGCCACCTACTAATCCAACAAGGCGCAAAACTGGTAAGAAACCCAAAAGATATCTTAGAAGAGCTCATTTTTTAATATAAACCCCGTTTAAAAGACCTTAAATGGGGGTTTTTAATAAAATATTGCCTGGCAAAATTGCTCTTCAATGTCAAAAAACAGGGCTTTTTGGACTTTTCTTAATTTATCGGTTAATAATAAAAAAGGGGTGAGCAATAGACCAGACCCTGATTTGGTTTAAATTGATCATCCTTTTCCTCTATTAAAAACAGCATTTCAGGCTCAAATTAGGCAAACGCGTGGCTAAAGCATCTACTAAAAGCAGTTCCAAGACATCTTCTGTGGACAACCCCAAGGCGCTCATCATTGCAGAGAAGCCCTCCGTTGCCAACGATATCGCCAAGGCGCTAGGGGGCTTTACTAAGCATGAAGACTATTTTGAAAACGATCACTTTGTCATTTCTTCAGCTGTTGGCCACCTTTTAGAAATAGCCGCTCCAGAAGAGTTTGAGGTCAAACGAGGTAAATGGTCGTTTGCTAACCTCCCTGTAGTTCCTCCGTATTTTGATTTGCGCCCAATTATAAAAACAGAGTCCCGACTAAAGGTTCTACAAAAACTGATTAAGCGCAAAGACATTAACTCTTTAATTAATGCCTGTGACGCGGGACGAGAAGGTGAACTCATTTTCCGTTTAATCGCACAACATGCAAAAGCTTCGCAAACGATTCAGCGCTTATGGTTGCAGTCGATGACTCCAGCGGCAATTCGTGATGGTTTCGCAAACTTGCGCACCGATGTTGAAATGCAACCGCTTGCCGATGCTGCCCGGTGCCGCTCTGAAGCCGACTGGTTAGTTGGCATTAATGGCACGCGCGCAATGACTGCGTTTAACAGCAAAAGTGGTGGGTTTTTCCTAACAACAGTAGGCCGCGTGCAAACGCCAACTCTTTCTATCGTGGTTGAGCGCGAAGAACTGATTCGGAAGTTTGTCTCTAAAGATTATTGGGAAGTCAAAGCGGAATTTATTGCATCCGCTGGAATCTATGAAGGTCGCTGGTTTGATCCAAAATTTAAGAAGGATGTAACCGAGCCAGATGCGCGCGAAAATCGCCTCTGGAGCGAAGCTGCTGCACAAAGCATTGTGGCAGCCTGTCGTGGAAAAAAGGCAACCGTTACAGAAGAAGCAAAGCCTGCTACCCAGCTTGCGCCCCAGTTGTTTGACTTAACTAGCCTACAACGCGAAGCAAATGCACGATTTGGCTTTTCTGCAAAAAATACCTTAGGGCTTGCACAAGCGCTCTATGAACGGCATAAGGTTTTGACTTATCCCCGAACGGATGCGAAAGCACTTCCCGAGGACTATTTGGAAACAGTTAAACAAACGATGGAAACGATTGCCGAACATTCGCAAGACTATCGATCCTTTGCAAAACAAATTCTCAAGGGTGATCCAAAGGATCCTAAAGCCAAGGCGGGTTATGGTTGGATTAAACCCAATAAACGAATTTTTGATAACTCTAAAATCTCAGATCACTTTGCAATCATTCCAACACTAGAAACGCCTAAGAGCCTAAGTGAGCCTGAAGCAAAGCTGTACGATTTGGTGGTACGCCGTTTCTTAGCAGTGTTTTATCCTGCTGCTGAATTCCGCGTCACCACTCGCATTACTGAAGCATCTGGACACCATTTCAAAACGGAAGGGCGTGTGCTTGTGAACCCTGGTTGGCTGACTGTTTATGGCAAATCAAACCAGGCTGATGACGAGTTAGTGCCAGTGCAAGAGGGCGAGACAGTCCAAACTGAATCCGTCCTTGCTGTGCCATTAAAAACCAAGCCGCCAGCACGCTACACAGAAGCCACCTTGCTCTCGGCAATGGAAAGTGCTGGCAAATGGGTTGATGACGATGATATGCGCGAAGCCATGGCAGAAAAGGGTCTCGGTACACCTGCTACGCGTGCAGCAATTATTGAAGGCTTGTTGGCTGAAAAATACATGGTTCGAGAGGCGCGCGAACTGATTCCAACTGCAAAAGCGTTTCAGCTGATGACCTTATTGCGTGGCTTAGACGTTGAAGAATTAACCCGTCCTGACTTAACTGGTAACTGGGAAAACAAGCTCTCTTTAATTGAGCAGGGCAAGATGAATCGCGATACCTTCATGCAAGAAATTGCACAGATGACTCAGCGCATTGTTAAGCGTGCCAAAGAGTACGACAGCGATACCATTCCGGGTGATTACGCAACAATGACCACGCCATGCCCACACTGTAAGGGTCCGGTCAAAGAAAACTATCGTCGCTTCGCTTGTGAAAAATGCGGCTTTACGATCAGCAAAACTCCAGGTGGGCGAGCATTTGAATACCCTGAAGTAGAAGAGTTATTGCGCGAGAAAACGATCGGGCCTCTCCAGGGCTTCCGTAGCAAAATGGGCCGCCCGTTTGCGGCAATTATTAAGTTAAGTGAAATTCCTGAAGATGATGCCGACTATCCAAACGCGGGTTTCAAACTTGAATTTGACTTTGGCAATGCTCAAGAAGAAGAAACTGAAGCCGTCGATTTCACGGGTCGCTTAGCCTTAGGGGTTTGCCCAAAATGTTCTGGCGCAGTATATGAAGATGGCATGCGTTACGTCTGCGAGAACAATACCGGCCCAAGCAAAACTTGTGATTTCAAAACCGGTAAAGTGGTTTTGCAACAAGAGATTTCACCTGAGCAAGTGCAAAAATTGCTCAAAGAAGGTAAAACTGATCTCTTCACGAATTTCAAATCGAACCGTACTGGGCGTGGCTTTAAAGCCTATCTAGCCTTGGGTGCTGATGGAAAAATTGGCTTTGAATTTGAAGCCAAGGCCCCTAAAGCCGAAGGTGCGGCCAAGGCTCCAGCGAAGAAGCGGGCTGGAGCCAGCGCAGCAACTAAGTCTGCAGCAAAGCCAAAGCGGGCAAGCAAAGCAAAGTCATCCTCTAGTAGCTGAGCGGTAATCAGCTTAGCCGCTAGAGCGGACCACAAAATTCCTCTTGAGCCTAAAGCGGTTGCCAAGAAAATTCCTGGGCGCTGCACAAGCTTACCAATGATTGGTAAGCGGTCGCCTGCCACGCAACGCACGCCAACAAAATCACCTGCTTTTAATAAGTCTCGTGGGTCGCCCTCAGAAAAGTCGACCAGGCCTTGAGCCTGCTCGCGATTAAATGCATCACTGCTATCTCTTGAGCCCAAATCATCTTCGCCCTCATCAAAACTGGAGCCCACCATCCAGCGGTAGCTACCGTCTTCAAGCTGCTCCGCGGGGAGACAGTAGCCATCACCGGAAATGCCCACTTTTGGTAACTTATTTACCCAAGCAGTATTTGGCTTAATCGAGAAAATACTAAGCTGTCCACGTACGGGTTTCAATGGTAAGCGGATGCCAAGAGTACTCATGAGCGCCTTGCTTTCCATGGCGATTGCCACCACCACTTTATCTGCAGTAAGAATGGTCTCCTTGGCTTCATTCAATAAATTCCACTTACCATGAGATTCTTCTAAGCTAGCAATGCGAGCATTCCAAAGGCAAGTTAATCCCTCATGCGCTTTCAATAACTTGTTGCTGGCCTCAAATAAATTTAGTGAGGCCCCTCTTGGAAGCCAAACGCCACTTTGCCTGATGCCGCAAACGTTTTCTGCCTCTTGGGCCTCCATGGCTATTGCAATATCTTCCTCAAGATCTAATGAACGTAAATGCTCAGCCACTTCTAATTGATTAAAAGTCTTCTCTTTTTTGGTGGGCTGAAAAATGCCGTGACGTTTCCAATCAACCCCCCATCTAGCCTCAGCCAGCAAAAATGCAATGCGGGTAAGGCGCAATAAGCGGGGGGAGCCTTTTCCAATATGGGGATGAGCAATTGCATAAGCGTGGCTTGAGCAAGCTGTAGCGGGGGATGGGGCGGAGTCGACAATACATACAGACTTGCCGCGTTCTAGCACCTCATTGGCAATAGTTGCGCCGCAAATACCGGCCCCAATCACCACTATTTCATGGTGCTGGGGTTTGGTCATTAAACGAATCTAGGTAAAACGCTTGGTGCAGCTTAAGCGTTCAAACGCTTTTCGATTTTTGCGCGCATTTCTAATAATTCTTTTGGCAAACGGTCACCAAGATGTTCGAACAATTCTGTGTGCAGTTTCAGTTCGTTTTTCCAGTCATCGACCCCGGCTGTAATCACCTTGTCAAATTTTTCTACTGAGAAATCTAGGCCTTGCCAATTCAAATCATTATGCTCAGGTGAGATACCAAATACAGTTTCTACGCCTTTTGCAGTTCCGTCAACACGGCCCAAAATCCAAGAAAGTACGCGCATATTTTCGCCATACCCGGGCCAAACAAATTTGCCGCTATCGTCTTTACGGAACCAGTTCACGCAGTAAATCTTAGGCAATACAGCGCCGTCTGCTTCCAGTTTTTTGCCGATGTTCAGCCAATGCTGGAAGTAATCGCTCATGTTGTAGCCAGCAAATGCAATCATTGCAAACGGGTCGCGACGAACTACGCCAACCTGACCTGTAATTGCAGCGGTTGTCTCAGAGCCCATAGTTGCGGCCATATAAACACCCTCAATCCAATCACGCGCCTCACTAACCAAAGGCACGGTGGTTGAACGACGTCCGCCGAACAAAAATGCATCAATTGGAACGCCTTCTGGATCATCCCACTTGGGGTCAACAGCTGGGTTATTTGTAGCGGCCATCGTAAAGCGTGAATTGGCATGTGCGGCCTTACGTCCTGCAGCACCATCTGCCGGAGTCCAGTCTTTTCCTTGCCAATCAATCAAATGCGCTGGGGGAGTTTCAGTTAGACCTTCCCACCACACATCACCATCATCTGTTAAACCAACGTTGGTGAAAATAACGTCTTGGTTTAGCGAGTCGATGCAATTTGGATTTGTTAAACGATTTGTGCCGGGTGCAACACCAAAATATCCAGATTCAGGATTGATGGCAAATAAACGGGTTTTTCCAGTAACCGGGTCTTTGCGTGGCTTGATCCAAGCAATATCGTCCCCAATCGTGGTTACTTTCCAGCCATCAAATCCGGCCGGGGGAATCATCATGGAGAAATTGGTTTTCCCGCAAGCAGATGGGAACGCCGCAGCCACATGATATTTTTTACCCTCAGGCGAAGTTACGCCCAAGATCAACATGTGCTCAGCAAGCCATCCTTGTTCGCGACCCATATTGGAGGCAATGCGCAACGCAAAACATTTCTTACCTAATAGGGCGTTGCCGCCGTAGCCAGAGCCAAACGACCAAATCTCACGAGTTTCTGGATAGTGAACAATGTATTTCGTTTTGTTATTTGGCCAAGCCATATCTTTTTCGCCAGGGCTTAAAGGCTTACCTACGGTGTGAATGCAAGGCACGAACTCGCCGTCCTTACCTAACTGATCAATTACCGCTTTGCCCATACGAGTCATCAGGCGCATGTTGATTGCAACATACGGGCTATCGGAGAGCTCAACACCAATATGTGCAATTGGCGATCCAATCGGGCCCATAGAAAAAGGCACCACATACATTGTTCTACCGCGCATAGAGCCGTCAAACAAAGGCTGAAGAGTGGCGCGCATTTCGCTTGGCTCTACCCAGTTATTGGTTGGGCCAGCATCTTCTTGTTTAGCCGAACAAATGTAGGTGCGATCTTCTACACGAGCAACATCGTCAGGATCGGAAAGGGCTAAAAAAGAATTTTTTCGCTTTGCTGGGTTCAGGCGCTTAAATACGCCCGCTCTTACCAACAACTCGCAGAGGTCGTCATACTCCGCCTGGGAACCATCACACCAACGAATGGCATCCGGTTTTGTCAGGGCCGCAACTTCTGCTACCCATTCAATTAAGCGAGTGTTTTTTACGTATGCTGGTGCATTTACATCAATAGTGTCGGTGGTCATGTATTTCCCTATGAAGATGAATTTTTAATTTTTTAATCCCATGATTTTAACATTTCGGTCATATTTATAGTGTTGACACAACACAGAACAAACCCTTTACTTCCCAATACAGAATTGGCTAAAGATTTTCCCCAAAAGGTCGTCTGGAAGTAGCTTTCCGGTAATTTGTCCGAGGTGATTTTGAGCTAAAGACAGCTCTTCAGCAAATAATTCCAGTGAATTGTTGCCATTTGCTGCGAATTGTTCAGATTTTACAATATGTTCAGAAGCCCGTTCTAGGCAGTCTAAATGCCTCCTACGGGCGACAATTGCCCCTTCCTGAGGGCCACTCCAACCCACCATCTCCAAAATTTTTCGCTTAAGGGCGGGGATTCCATCACCCGTTTTGGCGGAAATCAGAATTGCCCCCTCTGGCATTAATAATGTATTTACAGGCAATAAGTCAGATTTATTCATCACATGCACAACTGGGCATTTGGGCGGCAATTCTGCCAGGATTTTGTCCTTTAATCTGCTGTCGGTGTCACTCGAATCAATGTCGGCCATAAAAATCACCAAATCTGCTAGGCGTATGGCATCCCAAGATCTTTCAATTCCTTTTGATTCCACCACATCGTTTGTATCTCGCAAGCCGGCTGTATCAATAAGATGCATCGGCACGCCTTCGATGGTGATGCTTTCTTTCACCCGATCTCGCGTGGTGCCAGCGATGGGGGTAACAATTGACACCTCTTCACCAGCCAGCCTATTCAGAAGCGAGCTTTTGCCTACATTAGGGGCGCCCGCCAAAACTAACTGGATCCCATCGCGCAAAATTTTTCCCTGTTTTGCGCCTGCAAGCAAAGATTGAAGTTTTGTCTTCACCGCCTCCAAACGTACGCGTGCCTGGGCATTTTCTAGAAACTCAATTTCCTCTTCGGGAAAGTCCAAGGTCGATTCGACCAAGATACGCAATTGAGTAATCTCTTCAATCAACTCATTAATGTCATCTGAAAATTCACCCTGTAAAGAGCGGGCTGCGCCACGCACTGCGGCTTCACTCTGTGCATCAATTAAATCGGCTATCGCCTCTGCTTGCGCTAGATCGATTTTATTGTTGAGATAAGCACGTAGGGTAAATTCGCCTGGCTCGGCAATGACTAGCCCTATGTCTTTGCCCAACTCTAGACAACGCTTCATCACCAATTCAAGAAGTTGGGGGCCCCCATGACACTGCAGCTCTAAAACATCTTCACCAGTAAATGAGGCGGGAGCAGAAAAATAAATGGCAATTAACTGATCAATAGTTTGACCACCAGAATCGCGCAAGGTCAATAAATTGGCCTGTCTTGGTTTTAATGTTTTTTGAAAGAGGGCCTTCGTAATGGCCTCTAAATTGTTGCCACTGATGCGTACTACACCCACGCCTGCCTTACCAGGGGCCGTAGCAACAGCAATGATGGGCAGCTTTCTAGTCATCATGCTGTTCACTCTTTTGTAGTTATGCCATTAAAAAATTACTTGGCGTGTTTTTTTCCAAACATTTGGTTGATCTGCCATTGCTGTGCAATCGACAACAAGTTATTAACCACCCAATACAAAACCAAACCTGCCGGGAAGAAGAAGAACATGATCGAAAAGACGATAGGCATGTACATCATTACTTTAGCCTGAATTGGGTCTGGAGGCGTTGGGTTGAGTTTGGTTTGGACAAACATCGAAACAGCCATGATGACCGGCAAGATGTAGTAAGGGTCTGGAACTGAAAGGTCATGAATCCACAAAATCCATGGTGCGCCGCGCATCTCAACGGAGGACAGTAGTACCCAATACAAAGAAATAAACACGGGGATCTGAATTACTACCGGCAAACATCCACCCAATGGGTTGATCTTCTCTTTGCGATACATCTCCATCATTGCTTGATTGAGCTTTTGGGGCTCGCCCTTGTACTGCTCTTTCATGGTCATTAAGCGCGGCTGAACTTCTTTCATGCGGGCCATCGATTTATAACTTGCGGCTGAGAGTGGGAAGAACACCAACTTAATCAAAATGGTCAGAAGAATGATGGCCCAACCCCAGTTGCCAACATAGCCATGGATTTTTTCCAATAACCAGAAAATGGGTTTTGCCAAAATAGTTAGGTAGCCATAGTCTTTCAGCAACTCAAAGCCCGGGGCAATGGTTTCTAAAACTTTTTCTTCTTGTGGACCAACAAAAAGGCGAGCTTTTTCTACAACAGTACTTCCCTGGGCAACTACACCAAGCGGTGTTTGCATCCCAATGCGGTACAAGCCATTATCAATTCGTCCAGCATAAATATCGCGCGCAAACTTGTCGCCCGGAATCCAAGCGCTAGCAAAGTAGTGCTGCACCATTGCAATCCAAGCTGGATCACCTGCGGCTACTTGAGTCGGAATGGTAATTTTATTTTTATCAATTGCTGTAAATTCAAGCTTATTAAATTTCTCTTTATCGGTATATGCCGCAGGGCCTGTAAAGGTGCTGGCAGAGAATGCGCCGTCGAAGGGACCAATTTTTTGTTCTTGAGTAGCATCCCGGACGATCTCTGTATATAGCACCAAAGGAGTGGGATTTGAGCCCGACTGAGTAACGCGATGACCTACATCCACCACATAACTTCCCGGGTTAAGGATGAAGGTTTTTTCTAGCTTGACTCCACCGCGCTCGCTAATCAGCGTCATAAATGGTCTTCCCGACCCATCTTTACCTGACTGAACTAACTTAAAGGCACTGGTATGGTTTGGCAAATCATTATTGTTTAAAGCAATCAAGCCAGAGCGCGCAAAGTATTTATGAGTTGGGGTGTACTGGAACAGCTCGACAGGCTTGTTTTCAGCAGTTAAGGCTTTTAATAGTTTTGCATCAATAACATTGGCACCATTAGCGCTAATTTCCAGTACCAATACATCATTTTGCAGCACAAATTTTTCAGTGGTTTCGATTGCGGCAGGGCTTACTGTTGGTGCAGCAGCGATTGCTGGGGCTCCAGATATTTGAGTCGGCACATCTACCTTATTGCCAGCCGCCGCTTTATCGGTCGCGACGGGGGCGCTTACGGGGGCGCCGCCAAATAAAGATGGCTTACCTTCATGAACCTGCCAATTGTTGTAGAGCATGAGACCCGACATCGAGAATACAGCCCAAAGAATTGTTTTTTTAAAGTCCATTTGCATTCACTTAAGTATTAATGAGATATTTGTTTTACCGCAGGATCATAACCGCCTCGTGACCATGGGTTGCAGCGTAGAATCCGCCAGACCATCAGGCCGAAGCTTTTGATAAAACCATAATGATTAAAACAGTCGCAAGCATATTGTGAGCAACTGGGTACATATTTGCAGTGCATACCCATATAAGGACTCAAAACCAGCTGGTAAATTTTCACCAACTTAATTGCGCCATTATTTAAAACGCGCACCTTAAATAAGCCCTGATATTTGAGAACGCAGAAGATCTTTTTCTTTTTTTCTAAGTCTGCCACGGGTTTCGCGACCAATTGGTTTTTTAAGCTTAACCACCACATCTTTATTCAATGTTGTGGCTTGTGCCGTCCAAAATAATTCGCGGATCATCCTTTTTAGACGATTGCGATCAACCGCTCTTTTTGCTAATTTCTTCGCTACCGCTACACCCAAGTCTGGGCTAACACCCTCTTGAGGGGATGCAGCATATATACCCCAATACAAACTTGTCTTGGGGCGTACTTTTAGTAATTCGGAAATCCTTGCGCTGTTCAATGGCTAAATTAAACGGCCAAACGCTTGCGACCTTTTGCGCGACGTGCATTTAATACAGCGCGCCCGCTTTTGGTTTTCATACGAATACGGAAACCGTGGGTACGTTTACGACGTGTTACTGAGGGTTGGTATGTTCTTTTCATGATAGATCCCGGGAAAACCAAGTATTTTCCTTGTTGCAGAGCAAAAGGTCAATCTATCTTGACGAATATATAGGTGTTTTTCTCTATTTTTATTTGATTTTTATCTAAATCATTAATTTTATTGAGGATTTTTTCTTTGTGCACAAGTTATCCACAGCTTTTCCACGATTTTCTGACTTGTGGATAACTTTAGTGTCTGGCTACAATGGATCCTCCAAAAATATGAGCAACTTACACAATCCCCCCGCCTTGAACACGATTAGCCCCTTGGGTTTTTGGGATGACGCTATTGGCGTCCTATCCCGCGAGCTGTCTCCCCAACAGTTTAAAACTTGGATACAGCCATTGACCTTCGTGTCTTTTGAAGAGAGTGATCACTCACTTACTATTGGTGCGCCCAACCGATTCAAACTTGATTGGATAAAAAAGACTTTTGCAGACCGCTTTCAGGAGTTGGCTTCTGCGTACTTTGGCCTCCCTATTAATGTCAGTTTTGTTCTTGCTGTAGATGCGGGAGCCCCCCTAGTTCCAACCCCATCTACCTTCGAAGTGCAGAACATCGCCCCTCAAATCAGCACCACCCAGGAAGCAAGCGCCTCCCTAGAGGAAAGTGCTTTTGAGATTGAAGACCACTCAAAATTAAACCCAAACCTGACGTTTGATACTTTTGTTACCGGTAAAGCAAATCAACTAGCAAGAGCCGCCTCAATTCAGGTGGCCCACAATCCTGGCAGCTCATATAACCCAATGTTCTTGTATGGTGGGGTTGGGCTCGGAAAAACCCACCTCATTCACGCAATAGGTAACCACCTTTTAAAAGAAAAGCCGAACGCAAGGATTCGCTATATCCACGCCGAGCAATATGTGTCGGATGTTGTACGCGCGTACCAACAAAAGGCCTTTGACCGCTTTAAACGCTATTACCACTCACTTGATCTTTTGTTAATTGATGATATTCAATTTTTTAGTGGTAAATCTCGCACCCAAGAAGAGTTTTTTTATGCATTTGAGGCTTTATTAAGCAACAAGGCGCAAGTCATCATCACCAGTGACACCTACCCCAAAGAGATGGCTGGGATTGATGACCGCTTAATCTCTCGCTTTGACTCTGGTTTAACTGTGGCAATTGAACCCCCAGAGTTAGAAATGCGTGTTGCTATTTTGATGAAAAAGGCGATTAGTGAGGGCATCCCAATGAGTGAAGATGTGGCGTTCTTTGTGGCCAAACACCTGCGCTCAAACGTTCGTGAGCTTGAGGGCGCTCTAAGGAAAATCTTGGCTTTTGTACGTTTTCATGGGCGCGAAGTCACGATTGATGTTGCTAAAACAGCCCTTAAAGACCTGCTTTCAATACAAAATCGCCAGATTTCGGTAGAAAACATCCAAAAAGCAGTTGCTGATTTCTACAGTATTAAGGTGGCAGATATGTATTCCAAGAGGCGGCCTGCAAATATTGCCCGTCCACGTCAAATTGCCATGTTTATGGCTAAAGAATTAACCCAAAAGAGCCTTCCAGAGATTGGGGAGTTGTTTGGTGGTCGTGACCACACCACCGTTCTACATGCTGTTCGTAAGGTTGCTGAAGAGCGGGCGCACGATGGGCAGTTGAACCACGAGATCCATGTTATTGAGCAAACCTTAAAAGCTTAGGTTTTGCTTGTGGATAAGGTTGTGAATAACCCTAGGGATAAGTTTGGGGATTGTATGTGGATAAATTGTGGAAAAGTTCCGCTTCATGCAAAAATAGGGTGTTGAAAAAAAGTTGTCCCCTTTTTATGCAGCATTTATACAGCAGTTTTCCACAGGTTTTTTAAGGTTTAATGTGTTGATTTATATGGGTTTTTTGACTTATCCACTGAAATAAGAAGCCTTATTACTATTACTACTAAGATATATACAAGGATTTAAAAGCAATGCAACTCGTTAACACTTCTCGCGATAACTTACTAAAACCACTTCAGGTTGTTAGTGGGATTGTTGAACGTAGACATACACTCCCAATTTTGGCAAATCTATTATTTAAAAAAGTTGGCGAGAAGATTTCGTTTATTTCCACAGATATTGAAATTCAAATTACAACGAATGCTAATTTTGGCGTTGGTACTGAGGATGTCACCACTACAGTTGCTGCCAGAAAATTATTAGATATTTTGAGGGCACTTCCAGAAGGACCGGTTTCATTAAATTTAAAAGACAACCGAATGGTTGTTCAAAGCGGAAAGAGCCGCTTCTCTTTGCAAACCCTATCGGCTACAGAGTTTCCCGTAATGCAAAGTGTTGGTGAAGTCACTGCGGCCTGGAAAATGTCGCAAAAAAGTTTTCGTCAACTGATTAGTCAAGTTCACTTCTCCATGGCTCAACAAGATATTCGTTATTACTTAAATGGAATGTTGTTGGTTGTTGAGGGTAAAGAAGTTGTGGCTGTTGCTACCGATGGTCATCGCCTTGCTTATTCCCAGGTTGAGTTAACGGAGCCACCATCTGGGTCTGGACAAAGACAGGAAATTATTATTCCTCGTAAAACTATTTTAGAGTGCCAACATTTACTAGAAGACTCAGAAGAGTTGCTTGAAATTAGCCTTACTGCAAACCAAGTGAAATTTACATTTGGCGATATTGAGTTAATTTCAAAACTGGTTGAGGGTAAGTTCCCTGATTTTCAAAGGGTAATACCAAAGGGGCATAAAAACTCATTGGTGGTCGGCCGCGAGGTGTTGCAAGCCGCACTGCAACGAGCTGCCATCTTAACCACAGATAAATTTAAAGGCGTTCGTTTTTCTTTATCCCCCGATCGTATTACTGTTCAATCAACCAATGCTGAACAAGAAGAGGCTCAAGAAGAAATTGAGACTGAATATAGTGGTGATGCGGTTGAAATTGGTTTTAACGTAAGTTATCTACTTGATGTTTTATCTAATTTAAAAAATGAAAAAATCCAAATTAGTTTGGGTGATGCAAATAGTAGCGCTGTGATTACTCTGCCTGGCTCAGAGAATTTCAAGTATGTTGTGATGCCAATGCGTATTTAACTTAGAAAAAAATGACTGAAGAAAAAAAAGTAGTAGAGCAGTACGGCGCATCATCGATTCAAATCTTAGAGGGTCTTGAAGCTGTTCGTAAACGCCCAGGTATGTACATTGGAGATACCTCTGATGGAACCGGCTTACACCACCTTGTTTTTGAGGTTTTAGATAACTCAATTGATGAAGCGTTAGCAGGCTACTGTTCAGAAATTACCGTTGTTATTCAAACAGACAACTCCATTTCAATTGTTGATAATGGGCGCGGCGTGCCAACCGGCATTAAGTATGACGACAAACACAAGCCAAAAAGAAGCGCAGCTGAAATCGTAATGACCGAGCTGCACGCGGGCGGTAAGTTTGATCAAAATAGTTACAAAGTCTCAGGTGGTTTGCATGGCGTAGGTGTTAGCTGTGTAAATGCTTTATCAAAATGGTTAAAACTAACCATTCGTCGTGATGGAAAAACCCATTACATGGAGTTTGCACGCGGGGTTATTCAAAACCGCAATATTCAAGATGAGAATGGTGTAGCCACTTCTCCAATTACCGTTACTGGCGATACGGAGCTCTCGGGAACCGAGGTTCACTTCTTAGCAGACGAAACCATTTTTGGAAACGTTGATTTCCATTATGAAATTCTAGTAAAACGGATTCGAGAACTTTCTTTCTTGAATAACGGCGTTCATATTAAATTAATTGATCAACGCACAGGTCAAGAGGAAGATTTTGCTTTCTCGGGTGGTGTTAAAGGTTTTGTTGAATACATCAATCAAAACAAAAACGTTTTACACCCTAATATTTTTTATGCTGAGGGTATGCGCCCATCAGACCTAGGTGGGAACATTACCGCCGAAGTATCAATGCAATGGAATGATAGTTTTAGCGAGCAAGTACTCTGTTTTACTAACAATATTCCTCAACGAGATGGCGGCACCCACCTAACTGGTTTACGCGCAGCAATGACGCGGGTTATCAATAAATATATTGATGAGAATGAGGTAGCCAAGAGGGCTAAGGTCGAAATTTCTGGTGAAGATATGCGCGAAGGTTTAGCCTGCGTGCTCTCAGTAAAAGTGCCAGAGCCAAAGTTTTCTAGCCAAACCAAAGATAAACTGGTTTCTAGTGAAGTTCGTGGGCCGGTTGAGGAAATTGTTGCTGAGGCACTAAGTGCTTATCTTCAAGAGCGCCCAGCCGACGCCAAGATTCTTTGTGGAAAAATTGTAGACGCTGCGCGTGCCCGTGAGGCAGCACGTAAAGCGCGCGATATGACGCGCCGTAAAGGAGTTTTAGATGGCTTGGGCCTTCCTGGAAAATTGGCTGATTGCCAAGAAAAAGATCCAACTAAATCAGAACTGTTTATTGTCGAGGGTGACTCTGCGGGCGGCTCTGCCAAACAGGGTCGCGATCGACGCTTCCAAGCAATTCTTCCTCTCAAGGGAAAAATTCTGAACGTTGAGAAGGCGCGCTTTGACAAAATGCTGGCAAGCCAAGAGGTGGTCACTTTAATCACTGTTCTTGGTACCGGCATTGGTCTAGAGGAGTACAAAGCAGATAAACTTCGTTACCATCGCATCATTATTATGACCGACGCGGACGTTGACGGCAGCCATATCCGCACACTCTTACTCACCTTCTTTTATAGACAGATGCCTGAATTAATTGAGCGTGGCCATATTTATATTGCCCAACCACCTCTATATAAAGTGAAATTTGGAAAGAATGAGCAATACATTAAGGATGATGCAGAGCTCAATCAATTATTGCTAAAAATTGCATTAGAAACCGCATCTTTACAAACCCCCTCAGGAGAGGTTGTTGAGGGCGCAGCTCTGAACGAGCTTGCAAAGCACTACCAAGTGATTCAGTCAATTGTTGACCGCTTGTCACGCACTATTGATGAAGACGCATTGCGATCAATTGCCTCTGGAACGCAGCTCAATCTAGATACCGAAGCATCTGCAAATGAGTCCGCCGATCGATTGAGAAAAGCATTAGCTGACTCATTAAACCCCCTGGCCCTGCCACCCGAAATTATTGTGCAAAAAGAAGATCGCACCGAGCGCTTTAGATTGTTGCTATCCCGTCGTATTCATGGAAACCTTAAGTTGTCTGCCATTAATTCAGATTTTGTCCATGGCGATGACTATCAAAGCTTAGCCAATGCCGCTGCTGTTTTATCGGGCAAAGTCTTGCCTGGTTCAAAAGTGCGGCGTGGAGACCCAGACAAGAATCCCAAAGAGCAAACCATTAATGACTTTAGGGCAGCATTCTCATGGTTGTTGTCAGAGGCTGAGCGTGTCTTAAGCCGCCAACGATATAAAGGTCTGGGTGAGATGAACCCATCTCAGTTATGGGAAACAACCATGGACGCAAATTCTAGAACACTATTACAAGTAAGAATTGAAGATGCAATTGCCGCAGACCAGGTGTTCACCACCCTAATGGGTGACGAGGTTGAACCCCGTCGCGCGTTTATTGAAAAGAACGCGCTTATTGCCCGCAACCTAGACGTTTAATTTATGCCATCAAAAAAACTAAAACCACCCAAAGTGGACCGGTCAGCTATTGTTGTTAAATCCTCTCCAATCCACGGCAAGGGCGTCTTTGCTGCAAAGCCAATTAAAAAAGGCCAAGTAATTATTGAATACAAAGGGGAGCGTATTAGTTGGAAGTTGGCTGAAAAGCGCCATCCCCACGATAAAAAAGACCCGAATCACACCTTTTACTTTTCTTTGGATGACGGTCGAGTCATTGATGCTAAACATGGTGGAAATGCAGCCCGCTGGATTAATCACTCATGCAAACCAAGTTGTGAAACTCGCGAAGATAGTTTTGATGGGAAGCCTCGCGTCTACATTTATGCGAAGCGTTCACTAGAGGTTGGCGAAGAATTGTTTTACGACTACTCCCTTGACGTTGAGGGACGCGTAACAAAACAACTGAAAAAAGATTATGAGTGTCGTTGTGGCGCCAAAAAATGTCGCGGCAGTATGCTAGCCCCGAAGAGCAAATAAACCCACAATCCCCAATGCTGTACGTAACTATTCAAGAGCTTGAAGCAGCAATTAATTATTGGCGCAGCCAATCACCCGCAGAGGGCGAGGAGTTGCGCTTGTGCCCTGAAGCTTCAGCCCTTGCAAAACCTTATGCTTTGATGATTGTCCAGGGGGCGCAGCGGATGCCAATGGATGTTCTAGACGACCTTGCTCAAACCGCAATTCATCAATTCAAAAAAATCTCTTAGAACTTTCGGCGCCCCCCTTATTTTGTTTAGGGTTATCGCTATATATAGCAAGGCTATCTTGAGGTATCCTCATATTCTTGCTCCCAAGTAGGGGGTAGAGGGTTAGAGATTGCAAGAAACAATACTAAAAACAATTGGACTAGGAAAATCCTTTAAGGGGTTTTCCGCCGTTACTGACGTGAACCTAGATGTCACTAGGGGCACCATTCATGCCTTGATCGGCCCAAATGGCGCGGGCAAAACCACTTGCTTTAATTTGCTGACCAAGTTCTTGGTGCCCAGTAGTGGGCAAATCTTATTTAATGGTTTAGATATCACTAATGAAGCCCCAGCGCAAATTGCTCGCCGGGGGGTAATTCGCTCTTTTCAGATATCAGCGGTTTTTCCTCACTTAACTGTTTTGGAAAATGTTCGTGTTGCACTGCAGCGAGGATTGGGGACCGAGTTCCATTTTTGGAAATCAGGAGACTCCCTTAATGTACTCAATGAACGCGCTATGGAGCTTTTGCATGAAGTGGGGCTGGAAGGCTTTGCTAATGAAGATACCCTTAATTTGGCCTACGGGCGCAAAAGGGCGCTTGAAATCGCTACCACCTTGGCTATGGAGCCAGAGCTAATGCTCTTGGATGAGCCCACACAGGGCATGGGGCATGAGGATGTAGAGCGCGTCACCGAATTGATTGATCGCGTAGCCAAGGGGCGCACGATCCTAATGGTTGAGCACAATATGAAGGTTGTGTCTTCTATTGCCGACCGCATAACGGTATTACAGCGTGGGTCAGTTTTAGCTGAAGGTTCTTATAGCGAGGTCTCAAATAACCCATTAGTGGTTGAGGCGTATATGGGCAGCCATGGTGGTGATAACTTATGAGCACCATCGCTTTGGAAGTTAAAAACCTAGAGTCTTGGTATGGCGAATCGCACATTCTTCATGGCGTGAATTTTGCTGTGCGCGATGGCGAGGTGGTTACCTTACTCGGTAGAAATGGCGCTGGCCGTAGCACAATCCTCAAAACGATTTTAGGACTAACAAGCAAGAGAACGGGTTCGGTGGAGATTTATGGTCACCAGACCATCACCATGCCCACCTACAGAATTGCTCGTCTGGGCGTTGGGTTTTGTCCAGAAGAAAGAGGGATATTTGCAAGCCTAAGCACCGAAGAGAATCTCCTATTGTTGCCAGAGATTGCCCCTGGCGGTATGGGTTTGGATGAGATTTATGAAATGTTCCCCAACCTTTATGAAAGACGGAACAGCCCAGGAACTAGGTTGTCTGGCGGTGAGCAACAGATGTTGGCAATGGCTCGAATTTTAAGAACAGGCGCTAAATTGCTACTGCTCGATGAAATTACCGAGGGCTTGGCCCCAGTCATTGTGCAAAAGCTTGGCGAAGTAGTTACTAGTTTGCGGAACAAGGGTTTCACCATCGTGTTGGTTGAGCAAAACTTCCGCTTTGCCGCCCCTTTAGCTGATCGTCATTATGTAGTTGAGCACGGAAACGTTGTTGAGGTAGTGCAGCAAAATGAACTTGCTGAAAAAGCATCCTTATTAAATGAGTATCTTGGTGTTTAGTAGTTTTCGATAGGAGATAGAAATGAAGTTAAAGCAAATTACCGCATGTCTGGTTGCGGCGACCATGTTTGGTTCAAATCCAGTTTTTGCACAAAGCGGACCTAAAGCGAGCGGTGGCGTTGTCAAGATTGGTGTATTGACCGACCTTTCTTCAACCTATTCTGATTTGGCTGGTCCTGGAGCAGTTATCGCAGCAAAAATGGCAATCGCCGATTTTTCTAAAGACGGCACTGTTATTGGCAAAAAGATTGAGCTTGTTAGTGCCGATCATCAAAATAAGGCTGATATTGCTGCAAACAAAGCGCGCGAGTGGTACGACAAAGATGGTGTTGATGTGATTGTTGAGCTGGTTTCTACCAACGTTGCTTTGGCTGTAATGGAAGTGGCCGAACAAAAGAACAAAATTACTTTGGTCTCTGGCGCAGCCTCATTGCCAATCACCAATGAAAAATGCACCGCTAATAACGTGCACTGGACTTATGACACCTATGCACTTTCCAATGGCACAGCTAAGGCCGTAGTAAAGCAGGGCAAAAAGAATTGGTACTTTATCACTGCCGACTATGCATTTGGAGCGGCCTTAGAAAAAGACTCAACCAATGTGGTTACGGCTAACGGCGGCAAAGTTTTAGGTACAAGCAAACACCCTTTTCCTAATAGCGATTTTTCTTCCTATCTCTTAAAGGCCCAAGCTAGTGGTGCAGACGTAGTTGCCCTTGCAAATGCTGGTCAAGACACTATTAATAGTGTGAAGCAGGCTTCTGAGTTTGGAATTAATAAAAAGCAAACCGTTGTTCCGCTCCTCATGTTTATTTCTGACGTGCATTCTTTAGGCTTGCCTGCTGCACAAGGCATGTATTTAACAGAAGGCTTCTACTGGGATAAAGACGATAAAACCCGCGCATTTTCTAAGCGCTTCATTTTGCAACATAAGCGCATGCCTACCAGCGTTCAGGCAGGCGTTTACTCTTCAGTTCTTGCCTACTTAAATGCGGTACAAAAGGCTGGAACTGTTGATACACAGGCGGTAATGAAGGCTCTGAAGTCCACCAACATTGATGATGGCCTTTTCAAAGGCAAGATACGTGCAGATGGTAAGTTTGAGCATGACATGTACCTGCTTGAGGTAAAAAAACCTTCTGAGTCAACAAGCCCTTGGGACTATTACAACGTTCGTGCAGTGATTCCTGCTGCTGAAGCAACTCAACCACTTTCATTGTCGCGATGCAAGTTGGTTACTAACAAGTAATTGATCCTTAACTAGCATGTTCGAACTTCTCGGAATTACCCCTCAAGGGCTGGTAGCCCAGCTCTTGGTGGGGCTTATTAATGGCTCGTTCTACGCCATATTGAGTTTGGGATTGGCCATTATTTTTGGCCTTCTCAATATCATTAATTTTGCACATGGTGCTCAATACACCATGGGTGCTTTTGTTGCTTGGATTGGGCTGACTCAAATTAGTCAGTGGCTTGGCTTCCCTGAGCTATCCATTAATTACTGGTTTGCTTTAATTGTTGTGCCCCTGGTAATGGCAGGGTTTGGCTTAATTTTGGAGCGCACGATGCTGCGCCGTCTTTATCACCTTGACCATTTGTATGGCTTGCTGCTGACTTTCGGTTTGGCTTTAATTATTGAGGGCATGTTCCGCCATTGGTATGGAATTTCTGGTGAGAGCTATCCAGCCCCAGAATTGTTACAAGGCGCGATTCCCTTGGAGTCCCTTGGCATCATCTTGCCAAAGTACCGTGTTTGGGTGGTGATCATTTCATTAACGGTTTGTTTTTCTACTTGGTATGTAATCGAAAGAACCAAGTTGGGCGCGTATCTGCGCGCAGGGACTGAAAACCCCAAATTGCTTCAAGCGTTTGGCATCAACGTGCCTTTAATGATTTCTTTGGCTTATGCTTATGGCGTTGGTCTTGCTGGATTCGCTGGCGTGTTGGCCGCCCCCATTTTCCAGGTGAACCCACTAATGGGCTCCAACCTCATTATTGTTGTGTTCGCAGTGGTGGTAATTGGTGGCATGGGCTCAATCATGGGCGCCATTCTGACTGGCTTAGGTCTCGGCCTCGTCGAGGGCCTCACTAAAGTCTTCTACCCAGAGGCTTCGGGTGTTGTAATTTTTGTGATTATGGCAATTGTTCTGTTGATTCGTCCTGCTGGACTGTTTGGACGGGAAAAATAATCATGAACTCAAAAGTCAAACTGCTGTATGGGATCTTGATCCTCATTGCTTTGTTATTGCCATTCCAAAACTTCATCTACTTAGTGTTTGCAATGAAGGTTTTGTGTTTCGCGCTTTTTGCCTGCGCTTTTAACTTGTTGCTTGGTTTTACCGGATTATTGTCCTTCGGGCATGCAGCATTTTTTGGTACTGCCGCCTATATCACCGCGTATTTATGCAAAGAGGCTGGCTTTTCCCCTGAGCTGGGAATTGTTTTGGGCGTAGTTGGTTCGGGCGCCCTTGGTTTTTTAATTGGCTCGCTTGCGATTCGTCGCCAAGGCATTTATTTTGCGATGGTCACTTTAGCCCTTTCGCAAATGGTTTATTTCTTGGCAGTTCAACTTCCGTTCACTGGTGGCGAGGATGGAATTCAGGGAGTCCCCCGCGGAATGTTGTTTGGTCTTATTGACTTGAAAAATGACGTTGCAATGTATTACTTTGTATTGGCTGTTTTCTTATTGGGATTTGCAATCATCATGCGCGCGGTTCATTCGCCATTCGGCCAGGTTCTCAAAGCAATTCGGGAAAATGAGCCACGCGCAATTTCGCTTGGTTATAACGTTGATCGTTTCAAGCTCATGTCATTTGTCATTTCCGCTGCCCTTTCTGGCTTAGCTGGATCAATGAAGACCTTGGTATTCCAGTTGGCAACCTTGACCGATATTCATTGGCATATGTCGGGTGAAGTGGTGTTAATGACATTGCTTGGTGGCATGGGAACCATTCTTGGTCCTGTGGTCGGTGCGGGTATTGTGGTTGGCCTCCAGAACTATTTGGCAAACATTGGCTCTTGGAGCACGATCGCAACAGGCTTTATATTTGTTATTTGCGTTTTAGCATTCCGTCGTGGCGTTGTTGGTGAAATTACGGCACACTTCAAAAACAAAAATTAATTTCCTTTTATTATTTGGTTTTAGTGTGGCGCCTTCGCTGCACTCATTTAATTAAAAGAGACACTCATCGACTTTTCAATTTACATTTGGCCCTTGCTTTTAGCGATGGCGTTTTTCGCCGGCCTGGTTGATGCAGTAGCGGGCGGCGGTGGCCTGATTCAGGTGCCTGCTTTATTTGCTGCCTATCCTGATGCGCCCCCAGCAACATTGCTTGCTACCAACAAAGTATCTGCAGTTGGGGGAACTTTAAATGCTGCCCGTAGATATTTACGTCATGTTTCTTTGCCGTGGGCTGTTGTAGGGCCAGCAATTGTTGCTGGCTTTATTGGCTCTTTGATTGGCGCAAATGCAGTTAGCAATTTTCCCGCGGAGCCATTGCGTAAGGCCCTGCCATTCGTATTGCTATTTTTGTTGTTGTATACCTGGTTTCAACCATCGCTTGGAGAAGCGCATGCACCCAAAGCAGTTGGGCGCTATCAACAAGTCAAAGGGGTTGTTCTTGGTTTAACCATTGGTTTTTATGATGGTTTCTTTGGCCCCGGCACTGGCAGCTTTTTATTGTTTGGTTTCGTGCGCTTCTTTGGCTTCGATTTTTTACATGCCTCGGCTGCAACTAAGCTAGTTAATGTCGCTACTAATTTGGCGGCAATCTTGATGCTGGCTAGTCTAGGACAAATCAATTGGCCACTGGGTTTTGCCATGATGATTGCCAATATTGCGGGCAGTCAATTTGGCAGCCGATTAGCAATTAAACATGGCAGCACCTTTGTTAGAAAGGCTTTCTTGGTTATCGTGACGGCGCTAATTCTTAAGTCTGCTTGGAATGCCTATTTCCTGAATTAAATCAGCCACTTGGGAGGCCATCCTTTAACCTTCCTGGTTTTTGTGATTTTTTGTTTCACGTGAAACAAACAAAATGCTATGATCATCGCCCTATCAGAGGCAAATCATGCGTTATTCCAAAAGTTTCGATGTCATCATAGTCGGCGGCGGTCATGCCGGGACTGAAGCTGCCCTCGCCTCGGCACGCATGGGTTGTGACACCCTATTAATTACTCATAGCATTGAAAATTTAGGCGCTATGAGCTGCAATCCTTCCATTGGTGGTATTGGCAAAGGCCATTTGGTTAAAGAGATTGATGCCATGGGTGGCGCTATGGCTGCCGCAACGGATGAGGCAGGAATCCAGTTCCGGATTCTCAATTCAAGTAAGGGACCAGCTGTTCGTGCTACCCGTGCTCAAGGAGATCGGGTTTTATATAAAGCCGCCATTAGACGCCGCCTAGAAAACCAGCCTAATTTAAGCCTTTTCCAGGCTGCAGTTGATGATCTTTTGGTTAAGGGTGATGAAATTCAGGGTGTGGTTACCCAAATGGGTTTGGAATTCATGGCCAAAAAGGTAGTGTTAACAGCAGGAACCTTTTTGGATGGAAAGATTCATGTTGGCTTAAATAATTACGCTGGGGGGCGAGCTGGTGATCCGGCAGCCGTATCCCTATCTGCCCGATTAAAAGAGCTAAAACTTCCCCAGGGTAGATTAAAAACGGGTACCCCACCCCGTATTGATGGCCGCACGATTGATTTTTCAGTCATGCTAGAGCAGCCCGGCGACCTTGATCCAGTGCCCGTTTTTTCCTATTTAGGGCGCCCAGAACAACATCCAAGGCAGGTTCCTTGTTGGATTTCACATACAAATGAGCAAACCCATGACATTATTCGTGGCGGCTTAGATCGTTCGCCAATGTATACGGGCGTGATTGAAGGGGTTGGTCCGCGGTATTGCCCTTCCATTGAAGACAAAATTCATCGTTTCGCCTCTAGAAATAGCCATCAGATCTTTTTGGAGCCTGAAGGCTTAACTACAAACGAGTTTTATCCCAATGGAATCTCTACCAGCCTTCCCTTTGACGTTCAGTGGGACTTAGTGCGCAGTATTCGTGGCCTGGAAGCTGCCGTTATCGTTCGCCCTGGCTATGCGATTGAGTATGACTTCTTTGATCCACGCCAATTGCGGCACAGTCTAGAGACAAAAGTGATCGGTGGACTCTACTTTGCCGGGCAAATTAATGGTACTACTGGTTATGAAGAGGCTGCTGCCCAAGGGATGTTGGCTGGCATTAATGCCGGTTTAGCCTCTAAAGGCAAGGCGCCTTGGCTGCCTAAGCGTAGCGAGTCTTATATTGGTGTCTTGGTTGATGACCTTATCACCCGTGGCGTTCAAGAGCCCTATCGTATGTTTACCAGCCGCGCAGAATATCGTCTAAGTTTGCGGGAAGACAATGCCGACATGCGTTTAACGGCAATTGGTCGTGATTTAGGACTAGTAGATGACCATCGTTGGGAAGTATTTTGCAGAAAACAAGAGGCTGTTTCACGTGAAACATCTCGTTTGCAGGATATTTGGATTGGGCCAAAGCATGAGACAGCCGCCCTAGTTTCTCAATTACTGGGTCAAGACCTCTCCCATGAATGTAGTTTGACTGAGCTTTTAAGGCGTCCAGGCGTTACCTATGAGGCAATTACCAGCCTTGGCGAAGGCTTGTGGGCCCCAGATAGTTTGGATGATGACATTGGTCTAGCATCTCAAATTAGTGACCAGGTTGAGATTTCCGTGAAATATCAGGGATATATTGAGCGCCAGGCAGCTGAAATTGCACGTCAAGAGCATAACGAAACCTTCCCTCTACCAGAGGTGTTAGATTACACGCAAGTAGTGGGCTTATCTAAAGAAGTGCAACAAAAGCTCAACTTACATAAGCCTGCCACGCTGGGCCAGGCTGGCAGGATTTCTGGTGTTACCCCAGCAGCCCTTTCTTTGCTTTTGGTGCATCTTAAAAAAGGTTTAGGGCGCACCCAGGAAACTTCATGAGTGAGAGCTTGCTTGCTTTGGGTATTCAGAATTTTGGCTTAAATTTAAGTGAAACCAATATTGCTGATCTAGAGCTCTTTTTGCAAGAAATGAGCCGTTGGAACCAGGTTCACAATCTAACGGCTATTGAGGGCGAGAAGGATTCTATTCGATTGCATCTTATTGATTCTATTGCAGTTTTACCTATTTTAAGACAATTTCTAAAGGGCCCCAATCCTAAAATTGCTGACCTAGGATCAGGCGGTGGTTTGCCTGCTATCCCTATTGCCATTGTGCAGTCAGGATGGCACTTAACCTTAATTGAGGCAGTTAGAAAAAAGACCGCTTTTTTACAGCATGTGCGCGGAAAGTTGAAATTAAAAAATATTGCAGTTTTGAGCGAGCGGGTTGAATATGTTGCAACGCAACAATCAGGTCAATTTGATGCGGTAATTTCTCGCGCCTTTACTAGCCTTGCGCGCTTTTTAGAGCTTTCTTTGCCCCTTTTGAAGCCAGATGGCCTTGTTTTTGCAATGAAAGCGAAGCGGGCAGACGAAGAGATGCAAGCGGTTTGCATGGATGATTGGCGATTATTGGCCGATGAACCCCTACATATTCCCAATTTAGCAGTGGAGAGACGGCTTTTAGTCTTAACCCCCATGAGAAAATCTATCCTTTCCCCTTCAGAAAAATTCTAAAGCAGCTATGGCAAAAATATTTTGTATTGCAAATCAAAAGGGCGGGGTTGGTAAGACAACTACGGCTGTTAATTTGGCCGCTGGCTTAGCAGGACTACAGCAGCGCGTTTTGCTTGTGGACTTAGATCCACAAGGCAATGCAACGATGGGTTCGGGTGTTGAAAAGGCGCAATTAAAGACTAGCGTTTACCAAGTATTGATCGGACTGGCTTCTATAAAAGACTGTGCGCAACGTTGTGAGAGTTCTGGGTATGACGTGTTGCCAGCAAATCGCGACTTAGCAGGCGCAGAGATTGAATTAGTAGATTTAGATTCACGTGAGTCACGGCTAAAAGAAGCGCTTGCACAGGTTGCAAATGACTACGACTTCATTTTGATTGACTGCCCTCCCGCCTTGTCTTTATTAACCCTAAACGGATTGTGCGCAGCAAATGGCGTCATCGTTCCAATGCAGTGTGAATATTTTGCTTTAGAAGGTTTGTCTGATTTGGTGAACACGATCAAACAAGTGCATGCCAATTTAAATCCTGACCTTGTCATTATCGGCTTGCTACGAGTGATGTTTGATTCACGCATGACCTTGCAGCAACAGGTGTCTGATCAACTGCTTGAGCATTTCGGCGACAAGGTATTTAAGACTATTATTCCGCGTAATGTACGTCTAGCGGAAGCCCCATCTTATGGGCTTCCTGGCGTAGCTTTTGATAAGTCATCACGTGGCGCAAAAGCGTATTTAGAGTTTGGCGTTGAGATGGTTGAACGCATTAAACAAATGTAATTTTTTGGAAGAATAAAAAAGATGGTTGCGATTAAGAAAAAAGGTTTAGGCAGAGGATTAGAGGCCCTGCTCGGAGAGAAAGCGCAGAATGAAAATGCCTCCTCTGAAATAAATCGTTTGCCACTAAATGCGCTTCAAGCTGGCAAATACCAACCACGCCAAAAGATGGAAGCGGGCGCATTACAAGAATTGGCAGAAAGCATTCGCGAGCAGGGTGTGATGCAGCCCTTGTTAGTGCGTTTGGTTGGCGCAGGTAAATATGAAATCATTGCAGGTGAGCGACGCTTTCGTGCAGCCATGATTGCTGGTCTCACAGAGGTTCCTGTTTTGGTTTCTGGGGCGGATGATCAAGCCGCTGCTGCAATGGCTTTGGTGGAGAATATGCAGCGTGAGGATTTAAATCCTCTCGAAGAATCACAAGGT
>CAIMPQ010000088.1 GCA_903843315.1 uncultured beta proteobacterium | reverse complement strand
TGTACTCGTACTGGATGAGCCTACCTCAGCCTTAGATCCGATCATGTCTCGCGATGTGGCGGATCTCATTAACGGGCTTCACGAATCTGGCATCACCATGCTTTGTGTAACCCATGACTTGACCTTGGCACAAAATATTTCCGATACGGTCATGTTTTTGGACAAAGGCGTGATTCGAGCGGACGATAAAATTTCAGTACTAGCCAGTGATCAATCTGATCCAGACATTCAAGCATTCTTTGGTAATAAGGACGGTTTTAAATGAATGCTTGGAAGATCTTTGAAGCCGATCTGATTACACAGATGCCTCAGATATTGGCGGGTCTAGTCAATACTCTGAAACTCGCAGGACTAATTAGTGTCACTGGGTTGCTTCTGGGTATTGCAGTGTTCTACCTATCCATTAGTAAAAATTTCTGGATTCGTACCGCTACAAATTCCTATATTTCTTTCTTTATTGGAATGCCATTAATCGTATTGCTCTTTTTAATGTATTACGGTCTGCCGCAATGGGGTATCCGCATGGACCCCTTTGTCGTTGCCGCCATTGGCTTTACTTTAAATGTGGCAGCCTATAACGCTGCATACATGAAGACTGCCTACAACGGTTTGAATTTTATGCAACTAGAGGCTGCTGCTGCCCAAGGATTCAATCCATTTCAAATTTTTCGTCTCATTACCTTACCGCAAGTAATACGCTTATCAGTGCCGGCCTTAACAAACCAAGTAATTGGAAACTTAAAAGATAGTTCAGTTGCATTTTTAATCCAATACACTGAGTTTTTTGCGCGTATGCAAGAGTTGGCCGCAAGTAACTTTCAGTTCTTCAAGGCTTATCTATTAACTGCCATAGTCTACTTAGCATTGGTTTCGATCATCGTATTATGTGCTCGAGCCATTGAGCGTAGGGTGATGTTTCCAACAGCCTAAGCAATTGATCTAGCCCAATAAAAAAGCGACCCCAAAGGTCGCTTCTTTACTTCCAAAAACTACTACCAATATTATTTTGAAGTAGGCATCACAAATTCTGCGCCTTTAGCAATGCTTTCAGGCCAGCGCTGCATGACACTCTTCTGTTTGGTATAGAAGCGAACACCTTCTTTGCCGTAGGCGTGCATATCGCCAAAGATGGATTTCTTCCAACCACCAAAGCCGTGCCACGCCATCGGCACCGGAATCGGTACGTTAATACCAACCATACCTACTTGAACACGGCGGGCAAATTCACGTGCGATATTGCCATCACTGGTAAAGCAAGCGACGCCATTACCGTACTCACAAGAGTTCACTAGATTAAGTGCTTCAGTAAAGTTCGCAACGCGCATGCAAGACAGGACTGGTCCAAAGATTTCTTCTAGGTAGATTTTCATGTCTGGCGTCACATTGTCAAACAAAGTGCCACCAATAAAGAATCCATCTTCATTTCCAGGAACTTTTAAACCGCGACCATCAACCAGGAGTTTTGCACCAGAAGCGACACCGCTATCGATATACCCAGTAATGCGCTCTAAAGCTGCCTTACTAACAATTGGACCCATTTCAGCATCGAGCTCCATACCATTCTTTACTTTGAGCGTTTTGGTGCGCTCAATTAGTTTTGGCATGATCTTCTCGGCTACATCTCCCACCAATACTGCTACTGAAATCGCCATGCAGCGCTCACCAGCAGAGCCGTATGCTGCGCCAATCAAGGCATCAATCGCTTTATCGATGTCTGCATCAGGCATGATTACCATATGATTTTTAGCGCCACCCAAAGCTTGCGAGCGCTTACCAAAGTGAGCGCAACGCTCATAAATGTAATTGGCAATAGGGGTAGAGCCCACGAAACTGACAGCTTTCACCAGTGGGTTTTCAATCAAAGCATCTACCGCTTCTTTGTCGCCTTGTATTACGTTAAATACGCCATCAGGCAACCCGGCTTCTTTCAGTAGCTTAGCCATGAATAATGCGGCAGAAGGATCTGTTGGACTTGGTTTAAGGATAAAGGAATTGCCACAGGCAATCGCCATTGGGAACATCCACATCGGAACCATTACCGGGAAGTTGAACGGGGTGATACCAGCAACCACGCCTAAAGGTTGACGCATTACCCAGTTGTCAATATCGGTAGAGACCTGTTCTGTGTAATCGCCCTTCAGTAATTCTGGAATACCAGTAGCAAATTCCACAATTTCAATACCGCGGGTGACTTCACCTTGAGCATCGGTAAATACCTTGCCATGCTCAGCAGTGATCATGGCTGCTAATTCATCACGGTTGCCATTAAGCAGTTCAAGGTACTTAAACATAATGCGTGAACGACGTAATGGGCTAGTCTGACTCCAGGTCTCAAAAGCCTTTTGGGCGATGGCAACCGCAGCATCCACTTCTTGTTTACTGGCTAGGGCCACGCGGCGGGCTACAGATCCCTTAGTCGGGTTGTAAACATCGGCAAAACGCCCATCTTTTGGGTTAACTAGATTTCCGCCAACATAATGGCCAACATCTTCTTTTGATTCAAAGGCTTTAGGTGCGTTCATGGTCTCTTGTAATGACTAATTTGTAAGGTTTTTGGTTAAATAAAGCCCTTAGACCAAAGGTCTGCAGGACTTCGCTGTCTCGTTTATTCTGCTTTTTAAGTATTCTATCGCTTAAAGGCATTTTTCGTATTTTTGACCCATTTTTCAGCATTTAAAGGCATTTCCATGAGCATCCTCTTTTCAAGCTATACCCTTAATTCCCCTCGTGGCCCACTGACGCTTGCGAACCGAATTGTGGTTGCGCCAATGTGCCAATATTCAGCCAATAATGGCGAGGCAACGGATTGGCACTTGATGCACTGGGGTAATTTACTGAATAGCGGTGCAGCTTTATTCATTATTGAGGCCACTGGCGTTACCCCCGAAGGGCGTATTACTCCTGCCTGCTTAGGTTTGTGGGACGACCGAACTGAAGCTGCTCTCAAAGACAAATTATCTCGCGCTAGAGCATTGGCTCCGGCGACGCCTGTCTTTATTCAGTTGGCGCATGCTGGCCGTAAAGCTTCTAGTGCAACCCCTTGGGATGGTGGACAACTACTTGCAGCAGACAATGGCGGCTGGGAAACCATGGCACCTTCAGCAATTCCCCAGCTCGATGGAGAGCGTTTGCCACATGAGTTGAGTAAGAGCGACCTTATGCAACTGATGGATGATTTTGTAGCATCTGCTAAACGTGCTGATCGTATTGGGGTTGATGGCATTGAATTGCATGGTGCACATGGCTATTTACTGCATCAATTTTTATCACCTATTGCCAATCAGCGCACGGATGAATATGGCGGTTCATTTGAAAATCGTATTCGCTTTCCCATGGAGCTATTTGCGGCCGTAAGAGCGGCATATCAAGGTGTTTTAGGAATTCGGATTTCAGCACATGACTGGATTGATGGAGGCTGGACTCCAGAAGAATGCGCTAATTTTGCAAAACAATTGAAGCCCTTGGGCTGTGACTTTGTGCATATCTCTTCTGGTGGTATTTCACCAAAACAAAATATTGCCCTGGGGCCTAAATATCAGGTACCACTCGCGAAGATTGTGAAAGACCTATCTGGCTTACCAACGATGACTGTGGGTTTAATTACAGACCCACATCAAGCAGAAGAAATCTTGCAAGATGGTGATGCTGACCTGATTGCCTTGGCAAGAGCGTTTCTCTATAAACCGCGCTGGGGCTGGGAGGCTGCAGCTGCCTTGAATGCCACAGTAACGGCAAATGAGCGTTACTGGCGTTGTTTGCCACGCGAAGCCCAGGCAGTATTTGGAGGGGTTAAAGTAGGGCAGAGATAAGCATTGATTAAGCGCTACACTTCAAGAATAAAAAGAAATCAGGAGATCAGCATGAAAAGATTGCATCCAGCACAAAAACTATTGGCTTTTTTGTGTTTTGCATTAGGCACTCAACTCGCTGTTGCTCAAGCATTCCCAGATCGGCCGATTACTTTGGTAGTACCAAATCCACCGGGTGGTTTGGTAGATACCTCCGCACGTCTCTTAAGTGAACCTCTAGCTCGAGTCATTGGTCAGCCAATCATTGTTGATAACAAGCCCGGCGCCAGTGGAAATACTGCATATCAATATGTTGCTAAGGCAAAACCGGATGGTTATACCTTGCTGATTTCTTATTCAGGTTATCACGTTGGTAATCCAGCGCTGTTTGACAAGTTGCCATGGGATCCGATTAAAGATTTTTCTCCGGTCGCTTTGCTAACCGTATCAACTAATGTGATTGCAGTTCATCCATCGGTACCAGTAAATAACTTAAAAGAATTCATCGCATATGCCAAAGCGAATCCGGGAAAGTTAAATTACGCCTCACAGGGTAACGGCTCTGTTTCTCATATTGGCACTGAGATTTTTAAACAAACTACGGGTGTAGAGATGGTGCATGTACCTTATAAAGGCTCTGGACCAGCAATTCAGGATGTCCTAGCGGGTCAAGTCCAAGTATTTATCAGTACGCCACCTTCATTAATGCAGCATGTCCAGAGTGGCAAACTGAAAGGTCTAGCTGTCACGGGCAAGAACCGCCACCCAGGTATGCCCAATGTTCCAACCACTGCTGAGGCTGGCTTACCGTCATTCCAATTAGAGTCCTGGGTAGCGTTGTACGCGCCCGCAGGGACACCTGCACCAGTCATTACCAAACTCTCTGATTCAGTAAAACAGAGTCTGGCATTGCCTGAAGTGAAAGAGCGATCAGACGCTGCTGGTGTTGAATTGCGTTATCTTAATCCAGCTCAAATGGATGCACTACTGAAGAAAGAGTTGCCATATTGGAGTAAAGCCATTAAAGCTGCCAATATCACTTTAGACTAAAAAAATCTTTATGCCTGATCTCGTAAAACGGGGTCAGGCAATGCTTGAGCAAATGCTCTAGCAACACTTAACAAGAAATGATCTTTACCAGGCCCGGCGATGAGCTGTACGCCAACCGGTAGGCCATTTGGTCCGTTCGTCACATTGATATTGATGCACGGCAAGCCTAAAAGAGTCCATTCTCTACAGAACACAGGGTCGCCTGTACCGTCTTTGAGCATAGGCGCTTCACCAATTGCGCTCGGTGCAATGATTACATCGATTTCATTGTTGAATAGGTCAGCTATAGAGGCCCTGGCTTTATTGGCCTGCAGCAAGTCTTTTGCGTAATCTTCATAACTGATCTTGGCGCCATCATCTATTTGCTTGAGTAGCACTGGACTTAATTTCTTATAAAAATGTGCACGTTCAAAAGCTAGGCTACGTGACATTTCAGACTGCATGATTCGCGATTGCACCTGAATTAAATCATCGCAAGCTTTAGGCAGGACATGATCTCGAATGACGCCCTTGGAAATCGCTTCTGCTGCATGACGTGCTAGAGCTAATGCACTGGCAGTTTCTTTGTGGGCGCTTGGCCAATGTGCTGTTTTACAAATACCAATACGTGGTTTGTTATACAGATCAGCAACATGAGCCATTTGGTGATCACCACTCATGGCGGCCACTCCAAGAGCAACATCTTCTATTGTTCTGCCAAAGCAACCCAGGGTATCGAGTGAAATTGCTAGACTCTTAACCCCAGCGACACTGATCTTTCCATAGCTAGGCTTAAAACCCACTACGCCACAAAATGAAGCTGGACGAATGATGGAACCAGCCGATTGGCTGCCGATAGCAAGAGGAATCATGAAGTCTGCAACCGCAGCAGCAGATCCACTTGAAGAACCGCCAGGAGTGTGCTTATTGTCATGGGGGTTGCTTGTAGGGCCACTCTTAAAGAAGGCAAATTCGGTTGTGACGGTTTTACCCAGAATAATTCCGCCAGCTTGCCTCATGAGCGCTACAGAAACCGCATCGGTTACCGGGTAGTGATTCGCATAAATTGGGGATCCATAGGAGGTAGGTAGGTCATAGGTGTCATACAAATCTTTCACCCCGATTGGTAGACCATGTAATAGGCCCTGAATAGCCCCTTTATCGAGCTCTTTAGCACGGGCTAAGGCATTCTCTTTACCGAGGCTAACCCAGGCCTTCACGATGCTTTCTCTTTGCCCTATGCGGTCTAGGCAGGAGAGGAGTAAATCAGTCGCCTTAATTTCACGTTTAGAAAGCGCTTTTACTGCTTGGGAAGCGCTGAGGCTTTCGAGATCTTTCATACCCACATTCTACGGTTGGTGGCGTATGATCGCAATTTAGTATTTTTTAATGATCCTCAATTGAGTTAACAGTAAGCAAAAGATGAAGCAACATTCAGTACGTGAAGCCTGGTTAGTAGACGCTGTAAGGCACCTAGAACCTGTATTTTCCAAAGCAGGTTATGCCATCCCTCCGGTCAGAGTTTCCTGCGGATTTGCAGCCTCCAGTAGCCCTAGAACCACTTTGGGTCAGTGCTGGCCTCGGGAGCGCTCAGGTGGGGGCGTAAATGAGATTTTTATCTCCCCAAAGATTGATGATCCAGTGCAATTACTAGACACCTTAGTGCATGAGCTATGCCATGCTGTAGATGATTGCTTTAGTGGTCACGGTGAAGATTTCAAAGGCATTGCCCAGACAGTGGGGCTTGAAGGTCCCGCCAGAATGGCCCATGCAACGGAAGAATTGATGGTGAGGCTGATGATGATCAGCCAGGAGCTTGGCCCATACCCCCATCAAGCTATCGTTTTTCCGCCACCCAGGCCAAGCAATGCGAGTCGTAGCAAAGCCAAATGCGGCCAATGCGGATTTGAAGTTACGTTACTAAAAAAATGGGCTAGCTATGGCGCGCCGATTTGTCCGAAGGATAATATCCGGATGCAGGAAGATATGCCTGAGACCATTGAAAATACCAGCGATCACGATAGTGAGTCAGTGGCTAAGGGGGTAAAAAATCCTCCTGATGAAATTCGCCGTGCCATCAGCTAGTATGTAAACCAATCAGATTTCTATTTAAAACACGTCATTTAAAATTTTGAGACAAAAAAATGAGCACAAAGAAAATATTTAAAAACCCCAAAATCGCCGTTATCGCCGGAGACGGTATTGGTAAAGAGGTGATGCCCGAAGGTATTCGTGCGTTAGAAGCTGCAAATAAAAAGTTTGGCATTGGCATGCAATTTGATCATTTTGATTTTGCGAGTTGTGACTACTACCTTAAGCACGGCAAGATGATGCCTGACGACTGGTTTGATACCTTAATGCAATATGACGCCATCTTCTTTGGCGCCGTTGGCATGCCAGATATTCTTCCTGACCACGTTTCTTTGTGGGGCAGCTTAATTCAATTCCGCCGTGGTTTCGACCAATACGTGAACCTGCGACCCGTGCGATTGCTGCCAGGCGTTCCTTGCCCATTGGCCAATCGCAAGCCTGGTGATATTGACTTCTTTGTGGTTCGTGAAAATACCGAAGGTGAGTATTCCAGCGTTGGCGGCAAGATGTTCCCAGATACTGACCGTGAGTTTGTGATTCAAGAGTCTATATTTACAAGGCAGGGCGTAGATCGCATTTTGAAATATGCGTTTGATTTAGCAAAAAGTCGCCCAAAGAAACATTTAACTTCAGCAACTAAATCCAATGGTATTGCTATCACTATGCCGTATTGGGATGAACGTGTCGAAGCGATGTCTAAAAACTATGCTGATGTTCGTACCGATAAATATCACATTGATATTTTGGCAGCGCATTTTGTCATGAATCCAGATCGATTTGACGTGGTGGTGGCAAGTAATTTGTTTGGCGATATTTTGTCTGACTTGGGGCCTGCGTGCACTGGGACTATTGCGGTTGCTCCATCAGGAAGTATTAATCCAGAAGGTAAGTTCCCTTCTTTGTTTGAACCAGTTCATGGTTCAGCACCAGACATCTACGGCAAGATGATTGCCAATCCAATTGGGCAGATCTGGAGCGGATCAATGATGCTAGACCACCTTGGCTATCCAGAGGCTGGCAAAGCGATATTTAACGCGATTGAGAAGGTTTTAGCGGCTGGTCCAGGTAATGCGCCATTGACACCAGATCTTGGTGGCACAGCTAAGACGGATGATCTCGGTAAAGCGATTGCTGCAGCAATCTAAGGAGTAGTTAGCCTGCGGTATGCAAAGGACTCCATACGGGGTCCTTTTTACTTGCCTTAGCAATTTCAGCCAAGATCTTTTCATGTAGTTGAAGATCAAGATCAGTCGCAATCAGGACTTTAAGATCCGATGGCAAAGCTTTAGTATGTCCTGAAGAATCTGCGCCTACCGTGTAGTCGATTAAATCAATCGAGAGATCCTCTTGGCCCCTGGTCATCGCCACATAAACTTCGGCTAAAAGCTGGGCATCTAATAAAGCGCCGTGTAGGGTGCGGTGTTGATTACTGATCGAGAAGCGCTCGCAAAGTGCATCTAAAGAATTGCGTTTACCAGGGAACATCTGGCGGGCATCGAGCAGGGTGTCTGTGATTTTGGATGCTAGATTACGAAACGGCGGGCGCTTTAATAAAGCGAATTCATTATCTAAGAAGCCCAAGTCGAAGGCTGCGTTATGGATCACAATTTCAGCGCTATCTACAAACTCAATTAGCTGATCTACGATATTGGCAAAGATCGGTTTATCAGACAGAAATTCCCTAGATAAGCCATGAACCGCAAAGGCACCAGCATCAATATCACGCTCAGGATTGATGTAGTAATGAAAGGTTCGATCCGTTAAGCGACGTCCCACCATTTCCACGCAACCAATTTCAATGATGCGATCACCGGTAGCTGGATTCAAGCCCGTTGTTTCTGTATCTAGAATGACTTGGCGCATTAGGTTCCTTCGAGTACCGATTCTGGAATATCCATCGGACCATTACCTGCGAACTTATCGAGATAAAGATAAATGACCGGCGTAATGATCAAGGTTACAAATTGAGAGAAGATCAAGCCCCCAGCTACGCTAATGCCTAGTGGCTGACGTAATTCAGCGCCAGCACCTAGACCAAACGCAATTGGCAGAGCGCCCATTAAGGCGGCAAAGGTGGTCATCATGATCGGGCGGAAACGCAAAATACAGGCTTCACGAATTGCTTTTTCTGGGGACATTCCTTGATTACGCTGGGCATCTAATGCAAAGTCAATCATCAAGATCGCATTTTTCTTCACAATACCAATGAGCAGCAAAATACCAATCGATGCAATGATGGTGAGCTCAAAACCAAATATGCGCAGCGCCAAAATAGCGCCGATCGCAGCCGAAGGTAAGCCAGCCAAAATAGTTAAAGGATGGATGTAGCTCTCGTAAAGAACGCCTAGGAGGATGTAAATCACGCCAAGTGCTGAAAAGATCAAAATCAACTGACCGGATGAGTTGCTCTTAAAGACAGCGGCATCGCCACCATAGCTCGTGATGATAGAAGGTGGTAAATCAATTGCTTTGGTGTATTCCTCAATCTTCTTGGTTGCATCCCCCAAAAAGACATCTGGAGCCAGGTTAAACGATAGGGTAACTGCCGGAATCTGACCTTGATGGTTCACTGCTGTGGGACCAACAGTGCGTGTGAAGCTAGCTACGCTAGAAAGGGGAATTAACTTATCGGTTGCGCGACCGCGTACAAATATCTTATTTAGATCGGATTCATATTGGCGATCCTCAACCGCGCCTTCCAAAATAACGTAATACGTGTTTACCGGGGTATAGATGGTAGATACTTGCCTTTCTCCGTATGCAGAATAGAGGGCAGTTCGGATATCCGCCACGGTGACCCCAGCACTCGCAGCCTTCTCGCGATCAATATTAATTTTGACGTTCAAGCCCTTTAATTGAGAATCGCTAGTGACGTCACGGAACATTGGATCGGCACGCATTTTTTGCATGAGCTTATCTGCCCATTCATTCACACCTTCAAATCCGACGCTTTGCAAAGTAAATTGGTAGCGACTTTTGCTGCTTTTGCCGCCAAGCTGCAAGTTTTGAACGGGGCGCATGTAGACCTGTAAGCCGGGAATCTCTTTAAACTTCGTGCGCAGACCTTCCATGATCTTGGCCATCTTTGCGCGGTCGCTCTTCGGTTTCAAGATGATGAATATGCGACCCGTGTTGTAACCCGAACTATTGCCGCCACCCATTACCGAAATAGCGCTTGCCACATTAGGATCGTTATTAACAAGCTCTGCAGCTTTATCTTGCAATTCGAGCATGGCTCTAAAAGAGATATCTTCGGATGCTTCAGTAGTCGCCAGAATTTGCCCGATATCCTCTTCCGGAAAAAAGCCCTTAGGGCTATTTACGAACAGCACTACCGTGATCACAAATGTAGAGATAGCGCCCCACAATACAATCTTGCGATTTTTCAGGGCTAGATCTAGATAGTGAATGTAAGTTTTCAGCATCCAATCAAATAGACGGTCAAACTTTTTATTGATGGCAAATTCTTTTGCATGTACCCCAGGCTTAGGTAGGAAGCGGCTACATAACATGGGCACCACAGTAAGAGAAACAACTGCAGAAACCAAAATAGAGAGAGATACCACTACCGCAAATTCTCTAAATAGCAAACCAATTGGCCCTGGCATAAAGAACAGGGGGATAAATACTGCAACTAGCGAGAGAGAGATGGAGATGATCGTAAACCCAACCTCTTTACTACCTTTGAGCGCTGCTTTTAGTGGGTCCATGCCTTGTTCGATGTAGCGCATGATGTTTTCCAGCACCACAATCGAATCATCAACAACCAGACCAACTGCCAGGGTGATACCCAAAAGCGAGATATTGTCTAAGCTATAGCCTAGAAAATAAAGCAAGAAGAAGGCACCAATCAGAGAGATTGGCAGACTGATCGAAGGAATAACTGTCGCAGATACATGCTTTAAGAATAAGAATATTACCAACACCACCAAGAGCACCGTAAGTGCCAAGGTTAAATT
>CAIMPQ010000087.1 GCA_903843315.1 uncultured beta proteobacterium | reverse complement strand
GCTTCAGAATATTTCACGACTCGCTCTACGCTTGATCAAGAGAATCAAGTAATGAAAGTTCGCCAAGCTGAACTCTCGCTACTAGCCAACCAATCAGAATTTTTGATGGTTGAAAATCAAAATTTGCGTGAGTTGATGGCGCTGCAAAAACAGGTTGCCTTTAAAACCTTGCCTGTTGAAATTCTATTTAATCCGCCTAATCCAATCTCACAGCGCATTGTGATCAACCGTGGAAGTAATGACGGCCTCAAACTTGGCAACCCTATTGCCAATGACTCTGGCATCCTTGGACAGGTAGTTAGGCTATATGAGCGCTCTGCTGAGGTGTCTTTGCTGGAAGATCGTGATTTTGCAGTTCCAGTACAAGTAGCCCGCAATGGCCTTCGTGCAGCTGTTTTTGGAGCTGGGAGAGGTAATCCCCTGGAGTTGCGTTATCTACCAGTGGCCAGCGATTTAGAGGTAGGCGATATTTTGATTACCTCAGGCATTGATGGCGTATACCCCCCTGGATTTGCGGTGGCAGTAATTAGCAAGATTGAGCGTAACGCCGATAAAAACTCTTCGAATGTATTTTGTGTCCCAGTAGCGGCAGTCAACCGCTATCGTCAAGCCTTGGCTTTTTTGTATGACCCCCAATTCGATGCTAAAGCGCCCGTCGTGAACAATAAGTCAGTCACTGGTGCGCCCTTAACGAATACACCAGGCCGTCGCCAAACGCGCTCGCGAGGAATGCAATGATCGATTTCCAAAGCGGCTACATTCTGCGTCCGGTAAACGCGGTATTTATTTATTTCAGCTTATTTTGTGCGCTGCTATTAAATCTTTTACCAATTGGTAATTACGGCTGGGTCCCAGACTGGCTGATTCTTTGTATTGTGTTTTGGAACATCCATCAGCATCGTTATGTCAGCGTGATTACCGCCTTCACCCTCGGCTTACTAATAGACGTGCATAACTCCGATCTTTTGGGTCTTCATGCATTTAGCTATTCATTAGTTGCTTATTTAGCCATCTCTTGGCATAGAAGAATTATCGCGCTAAGCGTGCTGTCACAAGCCCTGCATCTTCTCCCCATCTTCTTATTAGTCTCATTATTTCCAGTGTTGGCGCATTGGTTGCTAACCGGAGAGTTCTATTGGTGGGCCTTAACGGGCGCCATTCAAGCACTGATTGAGGCAATGCTTTGGCCATTAGCAACGCGTATTTTGTTATCGCCTCAACGTCGCCCAATTGACGTCGATCATAATCGCCCACTCTAAGAAGCTGTATGGTTTCTTATAAAAAACCTGATCTCGACTCATTTCAAGAGCGCATTCATATTGCGACCCTATTTGTCACTTTTTGCTTCCTGCTGCTAATCACCCGTTTGGTCTGGTTACAACTCGTGAGTCACGGTAAATATGCTTTGCTTGCTGAAAGTAATCGCATTGCCTTAGTGCCAGCTCCCGCCAATCGTGGACTGGTGATTGATCGAAATGGTATTGTGATCGGCAGAAACTACTCGGCCCTGACCTTGGATGTCAATGCTGAAGAGGTGAAGGGGAACGTTGATCAACTCATCAATGAACTTTCTGAAATCATTGATATTTCCCCTAGAGATCGCCGTAATTTCAAGCGCTCCCTGGAAGATTCCCGAAATATGGGCACTTTTCCCCTCCGTTCGATGCTCAATGAGGCTGAAACTGCCCGTTTTATGGCCAATCGTTACCGCTTTCCTGGGGTTGAGATCCGCGCCAGAAGCTTCCGTGAATATCCATATAACGAATTAGCGTCGCATCTCATTGGCTATATCGGACGAGTCTCCCAAAAGGATAAGGAGAAAATGCAGGCAGAAATTGAAGGGGCAAAAGCGGATGATCCTGATGCATTGCAAGCTTCTTTTTTGCCAGGTATTCAGTACGTTGGAAAGATTGGGCTTGAGCAAAGCTATGAAGCCGTTTTACGTGGTGTGCCTGGTTACGACCAAGTAGAAATTACTGCCGGTGGAAAACCGGTACGCACTCTTTCTAGCTCTCCATCCATTCCCGGAAAAAATATTGTTCTTTCGGTAGATATTAAATTGCAATATTTGGTTGAGCAGCTCTACGGAAATTTCCGCGGAGCTTTTGTTGCCATAGAACCAGAGACTGGTGATGTGCTCGCCTTTGTTTCTAAGCCAAACTTCAATCCAAATGATTTTGTTGAAGGTATTGATGCAATAACTTGGAAAGAGCTTAACGACTCGCCACAAAAACCCTTGTACAACCGTCCACTCAAAGGAATATATCCACCAGGATCAACCTACAAACCTTTCATGGCGCTGGCTGCTTTAGAGAACAAGAAGCGCACTCCTTCGCAAACGATTTCAGATCCGGGTTACTTTGATTTTGGAAACCACACTTTCCGGGATGATAAAAAAGGTGGGCACGGCATAGTAGATATGCAAAAGTCTATTGTTGAATCCTGTGATACCTACTATTACACGCTGGCTCGCGATATGGGCGTGAATATGATGCATGACTTTATGAAGCCATTAGGTTTTGGTCAAATTACTGGCATCGATTTACAGGGCGAATCCCGAGGCGTGCTGCCATCTACTGAGTGGAAGAAAAATACCTTCAAGAAACCAGAGCAACAAAAATGGTATGAGGGTGAAACCATTTCATTAGGCATTGGTCAGGGCTATAACGCCTTTACTATTTTACAACTGGCACATGCGATGGCGAACGTTGCGAATAACGGTATTGTGATGAAGCCACATTTGGTCAAAGCAATTGAAGACCCATTCACACGCAACAGAGCGTTAACTACACCTAAAGAAAGCTATCGCATTGATCTCAACCAAGAAAATATTGAAGTCATTAAAAAGGCGATGGTTGAAGTAAACATCTCTGGTACCTCTGCTACAGCGTTCAAGGGAACCGGCTATCAAGTGGGTGGAAAAACGGGTACTGCCCAAGTGTTTAGTTTGAATTCGAAGGATTACAAACATGGTTCAACCGCAGAATTTTTACGTGACCATGCTTTGTATATTGCCTTTGCTCCAGCAGATAAACCCACAATTGTGATTGCGATGGTAGTTGAGAATGCTGGCTTTGGTGCGCAGTACGCTGCGCCGATTGCGCGTAAAGCGCTGGATTTTTATATTGAGGGCAAGTGGCCTAAGGAGATTCCTGAATGGAAAAGAGCCCCTTAATAAAAATTAAAAGTTTTTTCTTTAGTATTTTTTCTGGACTAGACCGCCAGCTAGGCCTTATTCTGCTTGGCTTAGCAGCTGTTGGATTTTTTACATTTCTATCCTCCAGTCAAAATACTCCCGTTCTAATTGCAGATGAGTTGCGCAATCTTGCTCTCTCTTTTGTCGTGATGTGGATTGTTTCGCGCATACCCCCTAAATGGTTGGAGATGGGTGCAGTTTGGATATATGGTTTTGGTATTGCCTTATTAATTGCAGTGGCAGTATTTGGATTAATCAAAAAGGGTGCGCGTCGTTGGCTCAACATTGGCTTCGTTATTCAACCCTCAGAGTTGATGAAGATTGCCATGCCATTAATGCTTGCGTGGTATTTTCAGAAGCGTGAAGGCATTCAAAAAACTTGGGACTATGCAGTAGCGGCAATTATTTTGGTAATTCCCGTATTTCTGATTGCGCGTCAACCTGACTTAGGCACTGCACTCCTTGTTTTTGCTGCGGGCCTTTACGTCATCATCCTGGCGGGCCTACCTTGGAAATGGATCCTACCTTTTATTGGCATTGGGGTGATTGGTATATTGCTGATCATTATCTTTGGCAGCACGATTTGTGCGCATGATGTTGCTTGGCCTTTTGTGCATAACTATCAAAAACATCGTATTTGCACCTTGCTTGATCCGAGCAGTGATCCTCTTGGAAAAGGATTCCATACTATTCAATCAATGATTGCCATTGGATCAGGTGGATTTTTTGGTAAGGGGTGGTTTCAAGGAACGCAAGCGCATTTGGAATTTATTCCAGAGAAACATACGGATTTTGTATTCGCGGTGTTCTCTGAAGAATTTGGATTGCTCGGGAATCTAGTATTGCTTACTCTTTTCTTTGCTCTCATCAAGCGGGGTTTAGCCATCTCTGCGAGCGCCCCCAATTTATTTACTCGCCTCCTAGGCGCTTCCGTAACGTTGATTTTCTTTACCTACGCATTTGTGAACATCGGCATGGTGAGTGGCCTACTTCCAGTTGTTGGAGTGCCTCTGCCATTTATTAGTTATGGTGGAACTGCCTTAGTAACGCTAGGTTTTGGAGCCGGGATATTGATGAGTATTCATCGGCATCGCCGCCTAGTACAAAGCTAGGTCTAGATCGCTTCTCTATTTTCGATGTAATAAAAAAGCCCGGCGGACCGGGCTTTTTTATTAACTAAGAAAGAATTACTTCTTACGCTTGTTAACTGAATCTTTAAATGCTTTACCAGCAGAAAACTTAACAGTTTTAGCAGCAGCGATTTTGAGTGGCTCACCAGTTTTTGGATTACGACCCATACGTGCAGCACGCTTGCCAGATGCAAAAGTACCAAAACCAATCAGTTGTACAGTGTCACCTTTAGTAACAGTTTTGATGATTGTCTCGATTGCAGAATTCAATGCGAATTCAGCTTTGGCTTTAGAAATCTCCGCGTCGTCAGCAATCGCTGCGATTAGTTCGGCTTTGTTCAAGTGAAGCTCCTTATAGATATTGATGTCGGCGCACATTGCGCTTACATGATTTTAACCACAAAAAATTACAAAAATAAAGCTGCGTTACAGCAATTTTTACAAGTACTACTAATTACTCATCCAAAACAGTGATATCGTAAACAAAATATTCTGTGTCGCCAAAACAGTTTGTTGGCAAACCAATATGTTGTTGATATTTTAGAGCTACTTTTTTGCCTAAATTAGCATTTATTTTTTGCGCCACAGCATCTTCACGCACCGTAAAGAGGAATTTTTCTGACATGGTGCCCGGCATAGAGACCATTGCCAATTCACCCTCCCAAGTTTTACATATATAGCCACGATGTGAGAATTTCTGTATATATCCCGCACGTTCACCGCTGCCATAGCTCCATGTAAGCATAGCCCAGGTATATACAGAAATACCGACTAACCCAATTAAAACAAGGCTTAAGAGCCACTTTGTAAACCCATTCATAAGATCTTCCTTGATCTATCTACACATAAACCCTAATCAGGTCCCCAAACCCACCATGCCTAAGTATATGAGCATCCAAAGCTAAGAAATAGTCAATTAATCATCTAGAGACAAATTAAAATGGGAGGGTTATCTCACTTAGACCAGCCTCATGCAAATACGTCACATCATCTTTTTTATTTTTGTCGCCTCAGCTATTTATGTCTATTACAGGGGCAGAGTCCGTTTTGGGGTCGTGAGATCCCTCACCGACTATCAAGTCCTTCTGGCCCCCGTAAATACCCTTTTATATTTGTTTTCTAAGGTAAAGGCGAGCGCCTACATTCCCGTAAGCCAATTCCCAGAAATGCAGCCATTACAAGATAACTGGGAAATTATTCGCCAAGAGGCGCTTGCTTTAAATGCTGAGGGCTCAATTGCCGTCGCAACCGGCTATAACGATATTGGCTTTAATTCGTTTTTCCGCACCGGCTGGAAACGCTTTCATCTGTATTGGTATGGGAAAGATTTACCTTCAGCACAGGCGAATTGCCCAAAAACGGTTGCATTGCTGAAATCCATTCCGTCCGTTAAGGCCGCGATGTTTGCTTCTTTACCACCTGGGGCGACGCTAGTACGCCACCGCGACCCTTATGCAGGATCATTGCGTTACCACATAGGTTTAGTGACCCCCAACGACCCTAAATGCTTTATTGAGGTTGATGGTGAGCGCTATCACTGGAAAGATGGTGAGCCTGTGATGTTTGATGAAACCTATATTCATTTTGCCGCTAATGAGACCGATCACCAACGAATAGTCTTATTTTGTGACGTTGAAAGGCCTGTTTATACAAAAGCAGTTCAAGCATTTAATCGCTGGTTTGGGCGAAATGTCATGAGTGCCGCAGCATCACAGAACGTCGCAGGTGAAAAGGTTGGTTTTGTAAACGTGCTGTTTAAGTATTTTTACGAATTGAGGGCACAAGCCAAAAAACTGAAAGCCAAGCATCGGTCAGTCTATTACGTTGGAAAATGGGTGTTGATATTAGGTATTTTGTGGGTGATCTTTTGGTAATTTAAGGCTTTAAGATCTCAATAATTTGCTCGGGGGTAATTGATCCCCAGATTTCAATTCGTTTATGGCGACTATTTTGACCAGATATAAATTGAATTTGTTTCTGCGGCACTTTTAGCTGCTTAGAAAGCCAAGATAGTAGAAATTCATTGGCCTTATTTTCCAGAGCAGGCGCTTGGAGAGAAATCTTTAGGCATCCGTCATGCAGTCCCACCACTTTGGTTTGCTTCGCGCCTGGCTGGCAGTGCAAATTTAACGTAATTCCGTTAGGGGTTTGTTTTAACCAAATAGGTGTCATGAAAGTACTTTAAACTTAAATTATGAGCAAACAACAATCTCAAGCCCTCGAACAGCTATTTGCGAATAATCGCACATGGGCTGAAAGCATGGTTGCTAAAGACGCCAACTTCTTTAAAAGACTCGTTTCACAGCAAGCACCGGAATATCTTTGGATAGGTTGTTCTGATAGTCGCGTACCTGCGAATGACATTGTCAATTTACTTCCGGGCGAGCTCTTTGTTCATCGTAACGTAGCAAACGTTGTTGTCCATACCGACTTAAATTGCTTGTCCGTCATTCAGTTTGCCATCGACTTGCTTAAAGTCAAACATATCTTGGTTGTAGGCCACTATGGCTGCTCAGGTGTGCATGCTGCATTGACCGATAAACGTGTGGGCCTTGCGGATAACTGGCTACGCCATGTAAAAGACGTTCATCAGAAACATGAGCGCTACTTAGGCGAACTAATCCCAACACCTAAACGTCAAGATCGTTTATGTGAACTCAATGTGATTGAACAAGTGGTCAATGTATGTGAAACAACCATAGTGCAAGATGCTTGGGCACGTGGTCAAGATCTGACAGTTCATGGATGGACCTATCGATTGGAAACTGGTCTCGTCAACGACTTAGTAATGTCGAGTAGCTCAACTGAAGAAATGCAAGAGCGCTACACTAAATCCATCAAGCGTTACGATTCAGAGCAAAACTAATTTGCTTAAGTCGTTCTTTAATTATGTTGCAGTTTGCTTTCTCAAGCTGTTATCACTGCTCCCCTACAAGCTATTAGTATCAATAGGCTACGGTCTTGGCTATATAGCAGCGCGTATTCCGGGCGATAGAAATAAAGTAGTAAAAACAAACTTGCACCTATGCTTTCCCAATCTGAATGCCACAGAAATTGACCAATTAAGTAAACAACACTGGCGCTTGCTTGGCAGAAGCCTTGTTGAGAAAAGCATTATTTGGATGGGAAGTGTCAATCAACTGAGTCGAATGATTGAGGTTAGGTCTGCGGTTGATCTTTCTAGCAAAAAACCTCGCATACTGGTGAATATGCATTTCACTGGCATCGAGGGAAGCATTATTTTGAGTGCACTCGCAAAACAAAAAGACTGGCCACGCACCTCGGGATTTTTTCAGAGAATGAAAAATCCGTTCTTCAATAAGAAAATAGTTGAATGGCGCAATCGCTTTGGCGGAAATTCAATTGATCGGCAAGGAAGCTCTAAGGAGATTATTCGAGAGATACGCAACGGCGACTTTATCATCATTGCTCCTGATATTGATTTGGGTCTTAAAGATTCTGAATTTGTGCCATTTTTTGGAATTGAGACCAACACCATTACAGCGGTATCACGCTTGGCAAAAATCACGGGCGCAGAAGTTTGTATGATGACCACCACATTAAAAGCAGATGAGTCAGGCTATCTATGTGAAATTAGTGCCCCTCTGAAAGATTTTCCAGGCTCAGATGCGAAGACCGATACAGCACGCTTAAATCAGTACTTTGAAGACACTATTCGACTTCGCCCCGCTGAATACTATTGGGTTCATAAGCGCTTTAAAAACCGTCCTAACAGCGTAGCTAACCCCTATAACCCTTCAAAGTGACGGCCTTTTGCCCTATCATTGAGAGATGACTGAACGCATTGGGCTATTTGCCGATCTTCATAGCAATTTAGAGGCTTTCGAGGCTTGCATGGCCAGAGCTGAAGAGCTTGGCGTGACCCGTATGGTTTTTTTGGGCGACCTAGTTGGCTACAACGCAGACCCTGCTGCCCTTATCGATCGTATTGCAGGACTTGTAGAGGCTAAAAAAGCCATCGCCATTTTGGGAAATCACGACGAAGCTGTTTTCAAGGACTGTCGCTCCCAAATGAATGCCAGTGCCAATGCCGCTATTGAATGGACTAAAACTCAACTTAATCAGAGTCATATCCAGTTTTTAAAAAGCTTGCCCTTGATTGTGAATGAAGAAAAGATCTGTTTTGTACATGCATCTGCGTATAAGCCTGACGAGTGGAATTACATTACTGACAGCATGAGCGCATGGCGTTGCGTTCAAGATTCAGGAAAGAGCTATACCTTTGTAGGTCATGCTCATGAGCAAGCCCTTTTTTACCAAAGTGCTGTAGGTAAGTTAATTCGCTTTGCTCCACATCCTGGCGATGAAATCCCAGTATTGCAACACCGCCAATGGGTTGGCGTGGTTGGCTCCTTAGGGCAGCCAAGAGATGGAAATCCAGAAGCGTGTTTTGCAGTTTTTGAACCTGCGTTAGAAGTGCTCACTTTTCATCGAGTTCCTTATGATCATTTCACGGCCGCAGATAAAGTTCGTCGCGCAGGCTTGCCCGAAGATTTGGCGAACCGTTTAATTACTGGCAAGTAATACTCAATGGCAATCAATACCGATATCGAAGCTGTTGATGATATTTTTCAAGAAGGCAAAGTCGTTGACGGGTTTGTTATAGGAAAAGAAGTTCATCGCGGCGGGATGGCTAGCCTGTTCACAGCCACCAAAGAAGGTATTGATGTTCCAATCCTTCTCAAGGTTCCTCGCGTTGGGAGGGACCAGCCTGTTGAGAGCTTAATTGGCTTTGAGACAGAGCTCACGATTCTTCGCTCATTGAAAAGCCCATTTGTTCCTCAATTTTTGGGCGCAGGGAATATGGCTACTCGACCCTATATTGCAATGGAAAGGGTGGAAGGTCGACCGCTTGAAGATCTCATTAAAGAAGGCAAAATATTTACGATTGATGAGGTCGTTCGGATCGGCGCAGACCTGGCTCAAGCGGTTCAATCCCTGCACTCCCAAGATGCGATTCATCTCGATATCAAGCCAGAAAATATTCTGATAGATGAGAAGGGAAAGTTAACGCTGATTGACTTTGGCTTGTCACATCATGCCCGTTACCCTGATTTGCTTGCAGAAGAAATGCGTAAAGGAATTGGCTCTGCACCCTATATTTCTCCAGAACAAGTAGCGGGTATTCGTTCAGATTCGCGCAGCGATATCTATTCGATTGGCGCAATCATGTATGAACTACTCACTGGTGAATTACCTTTTGGTAATCCACAGACCTTGAGTGGCTTAAGAAAACGGATGTGGGCTGAGCCCTTTCCGCCTCGTGCAATCCGCAAGGAAATCCCCCGCTGGTTACAAGAAGTTGTCTTGAGATGCCTAGAACCGCGCGCTGCCGATCGCTACCAAAGTGCCACTCGCTTGCGTCAAGTATTACGTGACCCTGAGGGTATCACCCTTACTGAACGCGCTGATCGAGTTGAGCCTCCCAGCTTTTGGGAAAACCTCAAAGGCATGTTTAGGGCGGCTGGCTATGAACCCTCTCCCAGTCCGCGACCCAGCATGGGTAGCCATGATGCGCCATTGATGATTGTCGCAATTGATACCCGCCAATCGGATGAAGATTTACGTGAGCTCATGCAACTCACAGCTAAAAATTTATTACTTGCCTATCCTGAAAGTCGGTTGGTATGTATTAGCACTATTAGCAGTACGCCCACATTTGAAGGCAATCAAGAAAATGAAACCGCCAGTGGAATTGTGCGGGGGCACTTGGTGCAGTTAATGGATTGGGCTAAACCTCTAAAGCTTCCCCCAGAGCGCATTTCTTATCATGTCCTTGAAGCAATGGACCCCGCATCTCGAATTGTCGAGTTTGCGAAAGATAATGATGCATCACTCATTTTGATTGGGGCATCACACAAACTGCCCAATAAGGTAACGCCTTGGAGAACCTCCATGACCAAAATCGTCGAGGAAGCCCCATGCAGCGTTCATATTGTGAGAACCTAATTTAGCGCATTTTGTCTTGCTTTTGATCTAAGTAATATTCGGGATCCTGAGCCTCAATCCAATTATCTTTATTCAGTACTGAAGTTAATTGCTTTTCATCTAACTCACCAGTCCATTTGGCCACAACAATCGTGGCTACGCCGTTCCCAACTAAATTAGTCAAGGCACGTGCTTCAGACATGAAGCGGTCAATTCCTAAGATGATTGCTAAGCCAGCCACTGGAACATTACCAACGGCAGAAAGGGTTGCGGCTAAAACAATAAACCCGCTACCAGTAATGCCCGCAGCACCCTTTGAGGTAAGCAATAAGACCAGTAAAAGTGTGATTTGTTGAGTGATCGTCATCGGGGTATCAGTAGCCTGGGCAATAAAGACTGCGGCCATGGTTAGATAAATAGAAGTGCCATCAAGATTAAAGGAATAGCCAGTTGGAATAACTAAGCCGACGCAGCTTTTCTTGGCGCCCAATAACTCCCTCTTCTCCATCATGCGCGGCAAGACTGATTCAGATGAGGATGTACCCAAAACAATCAAAAGCTCTTCTTTAATGTAGCGAACAAATTTGAAAATATTGAAACCATTTAGGCGTGCAATAGTTCCAAGCACAATGAAAACAAAAAGTAGGCAAGTAAGGTAAAAAGCGCCCATCAATTTGCCTAAAGAGAAAAGTGAGCCAACGCCATACTTGCCAATCGTGAACGCCATTGCACCAAAAGCACCGATCGGTGCAAATTTCATGATGATGCCAATGATGTCAAATAGAACGTGCGAAGATTTTTCGATTAAATCAAATACCATCGTTCCACGACCACCAAACTTATGCAAAGCAAAACCAAATAACACTGCGATAAAAAGCACTTGTAATATCTCGCCTTTTGCAAATGCATCTACAACAGTATTGGGAATGATATTTAATAAAAATTCTGTAGTGGTGCCCATTTTTCCTGGGCCTGTATACGCAGCAATTCCCTTGGTATCCAAGCTAGCTGGATCGATATTCATGCCGGCGCCTGGCTGTAATACATTTACAACAATCAATCCAACTATTAACGCTATGGAGCTAACGACCTCAAAATACAAAAGCGCTAATCCACCCGTTTTACCCACTTTCTTCATGTCCTCCATGCCGGCAATACCAATCACAACCGTGCAGAAAATAATCGGGGCAATCAACATCTTGATGCCCTTAATAAAGGCATCGCCAAAGGGTTTCATCTCTACACCAATGGAAGGATAAAAGTTGCCAAGTAAAACCCCGATTAAAACGGCCATAAGCACTTGAAAATAAAGGATTTTATAAATTGGTGGTTTTTTCAAAACTGCAGTCATTTTATTTTCCTTTATTTAGCATTTATGCCATCTGCAGTTTAGCCAAAATAGAATATTGCCCTGCACCATTTAAAAACGTTCTTTAACGGATAATGCAGGCATGGAAGAAAAAGTACGCGTTTCAAAACTATTGTCTGAATTGGGACTGTGCTCACGTCGTGAAGCAGATTCGTATATTGAGCAGGGCTTAGTAACGGTTGATGGTGAAGTAGTAAATGAACTTGGCGTTAGAGCATACCGTCATCAAAAAATTGAGTTGCAGTCTGGTGCCAAAGCACAACAAGCCTCTCGCATTACAGTGGTTTTAAATAAACCCGTTGGATACATCTCACATTTTGATGATGAGCAAGAATATCAGCCAGCAGCCTCTCTCATCACACCTGAAAATTACTTTGGTAGTCCGCTCGACAAGGGCCGTAACCCTCGCTTCAATACTAAGGGCCTTGCGCCTGCGGGAAGACTTGATATTGATTCCACCGGAATGTTGGTATTAACCCAGGATGGTCGCATTGCCAAATTATTAATCGGCGAAAATAGTCCGATTGAAAAAGAATATTTGGTTCGTGTAGAAGGCAAACTCTCCTTTGAGGATCTAGATCGTCTAAAACATGGTCTTTCTCTTGATGGCGTTGAACTCAAACCCGCTCAAGTCAGTTGGCAAAATGAGGATCAACTTCGCTTTGTATTGCGAGAAGGTCGTAAGCGTCAGATTCGCAGAATGTGTGAAATGGTTGGCTTGAAGGTGGTTGGCTTGAAGCGAGTCAGAATTGGACGCATCTCTCTTGGACCGCTGCCGCCTGGTCAATGGCGTTTTGTAAGGCCTGAAGAGCAATTCTAAGCAAGGCCACCCGCTTATAATTGCGTCCAAACTATATAAGCGCAGAATTACCATCGAAACCATTACCCCCAGCACCCCAGGCGCAGAAGTATTAAGACGTCGTAGCTTTGCCATCATCTCTCACCCAGATGCCGGCAAGACTACGCTCACAGAAAAGCTATTGCTCTATGCGGGAGCAATTCAAATTGCGGGTAGCGTCAAGGCTCGTAAAGCTAGCAGGCACGCAACCTCTGACTGGATGGAAATTGAGAAGCAGCGCGGTATTTCTGTAGCAAGCTCTGTAATGCAAATGGAATATCGCGATTGCATCATCAATCTACTAGATACACCAGGACACCAAGATTTTTCAGAGGATACTTACCGCGTTCTCACTGCAGTAGATTCTGCATTAATGGTGATCGATGCGGCCAATGGTGTCGAATCACAAACCCTTCGCCTGCTTGAAGTTTGTCGCGCACGCAATACACCGATTGTTACTTTCATTAATAAAATGGATCGCGAGGTAAAGCCTCCCATGGAATTAATGGATGAGATCGAGACTGCGCTTGGCATTGAAGTGGTTCCATTTACCTGGCCAGTTGGCATGGGTAAATCTTTTGCTGGGGTAATTGATATTGCCAATATGCGTATGCGCATGTTTAAGGCTGGCGAGGATCGAGTAACCGAAGACTCGCACGCTGTAGTGGATGTCACTGATCCAGCCCTTAAGGCGCGCCTTGGAACAGATTTAGAAAATGCCTTGACTGAAGTGGCGCTGATTAAAGAAGCAATGCCTGCATTTGACCGCGAGGCCTTTCTGGCCGGACGTCAATCGCCAGTATTTTTTGGCTCCGCAATTAATAATTTTGGTGTTCGTGAAATTCTGAATACGCTTGTTGAACTTGCACCATCTCCCGGATCACGCAAAGCCCTACAGCGTGAAGTAAGTCCCGCTGAAAACAAGTTTTCTGCTGTGGTCTTTAAGATCCAGGCAAATATGGATCCAGCCCATCGCGACCGTGTAGCATTTTTACGCATTTGTTCTGGTCATTTTCAGCGTGGTATGAAACTCAAGATTTGTCGCAACAACAAAGAAGTGCGCACCAATAACGCACTGTCTTTCTTGTCGCAAAGACGCGATATTTTGGATGAGGCATTTCCAGGGGACATCATCGGCTTACCCAATCATGGCCTGCTCCGTCTTGGCGATACGCTCACCGAGGGTGAGCAATTGCAATTTACAGGCTTGCCATTTTTTGCGCCTGAAATTTTTCGCATGGTTGAATCCGCTGACCCATTACGTTCTAAGCAATTACGAACCGGCCTCATGCAGCTTGGGGAAGAAGGTGCTATTCAGGTATTTCGCCCGATGACTGGCGGGACTATGTTGCTTGGCGCCTTTGGTCAACTGCAATTTGAGGTAGTAAGCCATCGTCTTCAAACGGAATATGGTGCTGAAGTGCGACTTTTACCAGCACGCTATAGCCTTGCTCGCTGGGTAAGCTCGGATGATCCGGTTGCACTGAAGAAATTCACCCAAGAAAACATTCATCGTATGGCAGAAGATGTTGTAGGCGCCTCTGTTTTCCTGGCATCCCATAAATCAGAGTTAGACGTAGCCCAGCAGCGTTGGGAGTCTATTCAATTCCACGCCCTAAGGGAACATGCTGGCCTGATTTATCAATCAGATCTTGCTGGATAACTTGCTTCAATTTAGTTGCGGGATGGTTTGCAATCAAACACTACGTACAACTGAGTATTACTACTTCTAAAAGAAGCAGTTTTGCCATACTGCGCACAATATGTGCCTGCCTTTTGCGTTAATTGTTCAATAGATTCACCGCTACTATTTAAAAATGTCACGTGATTCGCATCTGATGCGTCTGTATAAACGGCAGCACAAGCACTCAATCCAATGATCAGAAATGCGCTAGTGATATAAGTCTTCATATACATCCTTTTCTGCTTGAAAGAGTGCTTACGGGAGCAATTTGTCTCAAAGATGCGTTTTGAGAGACTATTCATGTCTAATCATAGCGCCTGTACTTTTTAACTGTTATTCTGAATAGTGATCACGATTGTGCGCCCTAAATAGGGGGGTCTGATGAGCTAGCCTCTAAGATTCATCACTCATTTTCCCCAGGAAAAATATGGCTGTAGGCCAAAATCAAAGAAACAGAAAAAACGATCCCATGCTCACCAAAACAGGCAAACCGCGCCTTGGGCCACTTAATGCAACACAGCTCAACAAATTATTAGAAGCGAGCAATAAACCAAAAGAGAAAAGTAAGATTTTGCGAGCCATCAAGAAACAAACCATTGTTACTGCATAAATACCAAGCCCCAATTTAACGGGGCTTTTTTATGTGCTGCACTCTATGATTAGCGTCTTTTAACCAACATACTTTTTCCTAAAATCACTGTTGACACAACTAATCCAGCAAAAACTAAATTCATTACGGTAATTGGATCGCCCAACAAAACACTGGCGGCAAGCAATGTACAAAACGGCTGAATGAGCTGCACTTGACTCACGCGTGCGATTCCTCCAATAGCAAGTCCCTCGTACCAAAAGAAAAATCCCAAGAACATGGGAAATAAGCTTAAATAGATAAAACTAATCCACGCCACGCCACCGGCATTGGTGTATTCAGGACTAAAAGTCAAAAAGCTTGCGACTATATTTACAGGCAATGAAATAACGAGGGCCCAAGAGATCACCGCGCGGGGATTCATTCTTCTAGAAAGCTCGCCACCCTCGACATAACCCACGCAGGCACAAATTCCACCAAGCACCAACAGGCCATCAATATAAGTAAAACTTCCAGAGTTTTTCAGTAGCGCGTAGATCACCACCAGTGCAGCCCCCATTAAGGAAACCAACCAAAAGCCTAAAGAGGGTCGCTCCTTAAAGCGAATGACCCCTATGACGGTCGTTGCCAAAGGCATCATGCCCAAAATCACAGCACCATGCGAAGAGGATCCTTGCGTCATAGCCACTGTAGTGAAGATAGGAAAACCAAAAACTACGCCCAAAGCAATGACGACATATTTGCCAAAATCAACCTTGCTAGGTAGGGATTCTTTTTTAAAGGCAAGGTAGGCCAATGCCACTACGCCGGCAAGAGTCGCTCTGCCGAAGGCAATAAAATAGGGATTAAAGCTTAATACCGCAATCTTGCTGACAGGCAAAGTTAAGCTAAAAATCAGAATGCCGATAAATCCAATCAGCATTCCTTTGGTTTCTTTGTTCACTCAGGCCTTTGTGCTATCAATCTATTGATTGTATTAACAAACCTGTAGCTCAAGTTGTAATATGCAGATATCTATTATGCAAACGAACGCCCATATACAAGCTATTTACATTGCCTCAAACGCGGGGGCACCGATGGAATCTAAAACCACAGTTGAGGTCCAAGTGGGTCTTGGTATTAAAGGAGATCGCTACGCCTCTGGAATGGGTGCCTTTTCCGATCAACAGCCTCCTAAGATTAGACATATCAG
>CAIMPQ010000086.1 GCA_903843315.1 uncultured beta proteobacterium | reverse complement strand
TGCACTAATGGGTGCCTTTGGGAAAACTTTGAATGAAATTAAGCAGAGCTATCCCGCACTAGAAATCAAATTGATAGCAGGCTTATCCAGTAATTTCTTAGATCAAGTGATCGAAGGCACCCTTGATGCTGCAATTGTGACCGAGTCGCCTTATGCGCTACCTCAAAATGTCCAGTGGACTGAGCTCTACAAGGAACCAATGATTTTGATTTACCCCAATACTCCCGCCAGTAGAAAAAAAGATTTCAGTGTCATAGACTCGAATAAACCATTCATTCGCTTTGAGAGAAATACTTGGACGGGTCATCTGGTTGATCAAACTATCAAGTCTAATAAGCTCTCAATAGAAGAAGGTATGGAGTTAAATTCTGTAGAAGCCATTATTGAATTAGTAAGGCAAGGACTTGGCTACTCCATTATTCCAAAGTTAGCTAATATTGCATGGTCCAATGATCAACAACTGAGAATTCAGGAACTACCAGGGAAAACCATCTTCCGGAAAGTTGGTTTGCTTGAGCGAAAAAAACATATACGACAAAATGTTACTCAAGTTATCAAGCAGCATTTTTTATTGAGCACGCCCAAAAACTAAAATCAAGAGTTAAATGAAATGCTTAAACTGCCGAAGGTGAATATGGCGCGAGAAGCTATTGTCTAATTCAACACTGGTAAAGATTGAAATCCAATGGGTGCAGTCCCATTGTTATTTTGCGCATTACGAGAAATCGCAGGGGTATCCAAAATAATTAAAAGGCCTTCAGTTAATCGATAGGCCCCAAGAATCGCTTCATGGTTCTGTCCCTGTAAATGAGCTGGGGGCAACACCAATTCACCAGGGTTAAATGTACTAATATCCCCAATAGAATCGACCATGAGCGCAATATGATTCCCTTGCACGTTCAAGATGATACAAAAGGTTTCCGATTTTGCTTCCTGGATATCCAAGTAAGCCCCCACATCAATCGCAGGCATGAGTAAACCGCGTAAATTCAAAATACCGCGGATCATTTTTGGACTACCCGGAACCTTGGTGCACTTTAAATTTCGGTTGACTTCAATCAACTCATCTGCGGGGACTCCAAGCAAATAAGTGCCAACACCAAAAGTAAGAAAAGGACGTTCCATCATTAATGCGGCAAATAGACGTCAATGACCTGAGGGTACTCGCCAGACTCTTCTTGAATATTATGCATAATGAGCACCTCCTCTAAGTCTAAAACGTTGATAACCTGATCTTTATACACAATAGACCCACTTAATCCTTTTTGCGGCGTTGCTAATTCGTGTAATTTGGCTGGAACCTCAATAATATCGGTCACTTGCTTAACCATCAGACCATATAAACCGTTTCGATATCGACAAATTAACACTGGTACTCGCGATGCGCCTTGATTACCACCCCTAGTGCCACCACTCACATAATTATTTAGGCGGACTAAGTCCATTAACTGATCATCGAAGTAAACGACCTCACGGTTACCATTTTTCTGTATTTGAGCAGAGTCTAATTTAACAATATGGTCGATGGCATCAAGGGGCAGAGCAATCCTATGCAATCCTGGAATCTCGAATAAAAGAATGGAAACCATTTCCTCAACGACAGGGATATATTTCTCTTCCTGCCTAATGGGATTCAAATCGAGGCGCTCCACCAAGCCGGATTGCCGCGCAATGCCATCCACATCCAGAATAAGGGCCACGTCACCATTACCCATAATTGTCGCCCCCGCAAACTTGGATAGATCTCTTAATAATTCTCCCAAAGGCTTGATTACAACATCTTGGATATTGAGCACCGCCTCAACTACCAACCCAAAAATGGTGCCATTGAAATTGAGTACAGCAACAAATAATTTTTGCTTTGGATGGGCAGGTGCTGTGGGTAAATTTAACTGCTCGTTTAAAAAGAGGAGTGGAATTAATCTATCTCTTAGGCGGTATGTAGGTGTTCCATAGAAATCCTCCACCCCATTATTGGGTGCATTTGGGGCAAAGCGGACTAATTCTAAAATCCGATTTTGCGGAATCAAGAAAATCTCCCCGCCAGTCTGAACAAAGAGGGTGGGCAAAATGGCCAGTGTCAGCGGTATCTTTAACTTAACATGCGTCCCTTGATTGGGCGTACTGGTAATTTCAATACTGCCACCAATATTTTCAATATTGTTTTTGACGACATCCATGCCAACCCCCCTACCAGAAAGGTTAGTAACCTTGTCTGTAGTAGAAAAGCCGGGTAAAAATATTAAATTAATTAATTCTTTATTACTGAGGGTGCTGGCATTTTCCGGGGAAATCAATCCATTAGATATAGCGCGCTGACGGACCCGCGCATAATCCACTCCCGCACCATCATCAATCACTTCGATGATTACCATGCCATTCTGGTGGGCGGCACGCAATATTAAATCTGCAACTTCTGGCTTACCCTTTTCAAGCCTAATCGCTGGAGACTCAATGCTATGGTCAATGCTATTTCGAATTAAATGAATCAAAGGGTCTCGAATACTATCCAAAAGGATGCGATCCAACTCTGTTTCTGAGCCTTCTTGGATTAGTCTAACTTTTTTATGGCACTCCAATGAGACATCCCGGACTAGACGGGGAAATTTTGCCCAAATATGGAAAATGGGCTGCATACGCATTTTCATCATGCGCTCTTGCAATTCCAAAGTCAGCATATCAATACTGCGTACGGCACTAGTAAATAACTTGTCAGTCGATTGCTGCGAGAAAGGTAAAAGGCGATTCCGTGCCAATACCATTTCACTTGCAATATTCATCAATTTATCCAGAATATCTGGGGCTACTTTGACTGGAACAACGACCCCCGGTCCGGGCGCATGATTCACCTCAAGCTCTGAAAGATCTTGGTGCTCAATTGACTCTTCTACCTCAATCGAGAGGGTTGTTGGTTCAGCTACATCTTCCTTTTGAACAGAGGGCTTTAAATCTGGACTATCTGCGTTGGCCATACCCAGCAAACTATTAATTAGTCCCTGGTCATCACCTGGTGGTTCAATATGATGGATTTCAACGTGCTCAATAATCTGACGAAGAACATCGTTCATCTTTAATAAGTTGCTCGATTTAGCCAAATCCAAGGTAATTTGACCTGCACGAATTTTGCCCAATAAAGACTCCCCTGCATGGGATAGAGTTTCAAACCGCTTTAGGGAAAAGAAGCCACTACTACCTTTTAGGGTATGTAACCCTCGGAAAATATTCCCCACCAATGATTGATCATTCGGGTTTTCCTCAAAGCGCACAAAATCGACATCCAATTGATCGATTATTTCCCGAGCCTCCAGGATGAATTCAGCAAGGATATCGTCGTGATTTTCCATTTAAACCAATACTAATAGACATTTCTTTCGTCGGGCAGATAGAATGAGGCCTAATAACGATATTAGCTTAAATTGAGTAATAATCTCTAAACCCCCTTCTTTCAATCGCTCAACCTGCCCAAGAACCTTCAATAGGAAGCTGCCACGAATGTTTCGTACCCTACTAGATAAATTCGAAAGAAAATCCACAGTTAAAACCAAGCTTCAAGTGAGCTTTGGACTAATCCTTGTATTTACCCTTATCGTTGGTGGCATTTCAATTTATGGCTACCAGATCATGGGTCAAAGTGCTAAATGGCTATACGTACAAGGTGCGCAAGGTATAAGCGACTCAAGACAACTTCAGGTGGATGCGATTGCACTCGACGTGGAGATTAATCACCTCCTGCTAGCTTCAACGGCGCCCTCAAAATCTGAAGGGCAAGCCATACGCGAGACGGCTCTCGCTAATATTGAAAAACTACGTAATGATTTACAAGAAACCCTGCAACGGGTAGATGCGAATATTGTCCGCTCAAAAACACGCGTGGAATTCAATGAGCTTGTTGAAGACTTTAATATTTATCTAGTGGCTATCGAGCAAGTAATTATTCTAGAAAAAAATTCGCCAGCTGCAGCAACTGCAATGTACTTTGGCCCAAAGTTTACAGGCTTTAAACCGAATATCACTAAGAATCTGCAAGATTTTATTGAAGTGAAATTAGAGAGCGCTCAGATCTACTACGATGGGGCTTTGGCAGCAAAATCGAATGCCATTTGGTCTACCGGAATCACTATTCTTGCGGCCATTTTCCTCAGCATTTTGGTTGGGATCCGTTTCAGGCATTCCATTATTGATCCATTACACAAAACCAAAGAATCTCTTAACGCGCTCGCTGAATCACGCTTAAATACGAAAATTGAAGGCGCTGATTATGTAGGTGTAGTGGGTCAAATTGCACAATCAGTCCAAACATTGCAGAGTAATTTACGTAATGCGATTCAAGAGATTAGTGGTAATGCCTTAATGATTAGCTCCTCCTCAGAAGAGCTTGCGGCAGTAAGTGCCCAACTCAATGCCAACGCTGAAGAGACGTCAGCTCAAGCCAATGATGTTGCGCAGTCTTCAGATAATGTGAGTCAAAATACCCACTCTGTTGCCGCAGCAACTGAAGAATTCAGCACCAGTATCCGAGAAATATCGATTAACGCCATGGAAGCCTCTCGCGTTGCCAATCGTGCAGTAGAAATTGCGAATAACACCAATCAAAAAATGGCCAAGCTGAGCAATAGCAGTATTCAAATCGGTGAAGTAGTAGCAGTGATTGCTGATATTGCAGAGCAAACTAACCTGCTGGCACTGAATGCCACCATTGAAGCGGCTCGTGCTGGTGAGCTTGGTAAAGGATTCGCCGTGGTTGCGAATGAGGTTAAAGAGTTAGCTCGCTCAACAGCGAAGGCGACGAATGAGATCGGTCATTCCATCGATACGATTCAGTTGGATGCAAAAGGTGCAATTGAATCTATTCAAGAAATTACCCAGATTATTAATAAAATTGATGAGATCTCGATTGTCATTGCTACGGCTGTCGAGGAACAAGTAGCTACCGTGAGTGAAATCTCCCGGAATATCTCTACCTCAGCTGGAAGCTCTGCAAAAATTACCGAAACCATTGAGGCGGTTGCATTGACCTCTCGAGGAATCTCCAGTGGGTCTTCTGAGATTCAAAATTCTTCCATGGAGTTGGCAAGGGTTGCCGCAAGACTAAAAGAGTTGGTCTCCAAATTCGAATGCTAGTGCTTTCTTAGCAAAGAAAAAGCCACCCCGAAGGATGGCTTGAAAAAGATTTTTGGAGGTACTGCTTAAAGAACAAACTACAAGTTCATATTAGTCCTGTATTTCAGCTGCATGACAGCGAATTGCATGAATCTGTGCCCTAATGCATCAACTTGGTGCAATTTAGTCTGTTTTTAGGGGTTTGACTTCTTGATTGCCAGTGGCAGATCTTTGGTGGTGGCATAAAAAACGATTAGCTCCACTGGTTTTGTACTCTGATTGACCCCATAGTGCCACTTTCCTACCATCTCTACGATGACATCGCCCTTCTTGAAATTCCGTTGAATCCCGCCTTCTTGTACTACGGTAATTTCTCCATCTACTACATAGGCAGCGTTAATGGATGGATGCTGATGAATGGGTAATGCGGTTTCTGGCGGGATGATGTATTTCATTACAGCAACTTCTGGGGCATCCGATAGATAAGGTGGCAGAGGGCTACCAGTCCAATCATTACCACTTCGAATAATAAGCTCCGTTGCTACCCCGGGATGTTCATCCGCATGAACCAGATTGAGGGAAGCAACTAAGACACTAAAAAAGTAAACAAGAAACCTCATGAATTTCTAGTTCTTAGCTTTAATGATTTTCTTTGGCGTGATTAATAGAGTACTTCGGAATCTCAATCACCAAGTCTTCACGAGCCACAATCGCTTGGCAGGATAAACGAGATTGCGGATTGAGACCCCAGGCGCGATCCAATAAGTCCTCTTCATTCTCATCAGGAGGATTTAGACTCTGATAGCCTTCTTTAACAATGACATGGCAAGTGGTGCAAGCGCAAACCATATCACAAGCATGCTCAATCGGAATGTTATTTTCTAACAAAGCCTCACAAATCGATGTACCGGGTGCAGCCTCAACAACGGCGCCTTCAGGGCAATATTCACTATGCGGTAAGACAACGATTTGAGTCATGATTCTTTTCTGTGTATTTTGTGTTGATTGTTTTAAATCTCTGCGACATTCTTGCCAGATAAAGCCTTTTGAATACTCGCATTCATGCGCATTTGAGCAAAGTCATCGGTAGCTTTGGCAGCATGATCAACCGCTTTACGAACAATCGCACTATCTGTTTCTTCTTTCAATATCTTTTGCAAGCTAGCCATCTCTTGGTCGATTGCAGATTGCTCTTCAGCATTCAAAAGATTGCGATCACTAGCTAGCGCTGTTTGTACTGCATCTAACAAACGCTGCGCATTGACCTGTTCTTCGCGCAAAGATCTTGAGACAAGATCTTCCTTCGCTGAAGCAAAACCGTCTTGTAACATGCGAGTAATTTCAGCATCGGTTAAACCATAAGACGGTTTGATATCAATCGATGCCTGTACGCCGGAACCCTGCTCTATAGCACTCACCGACAACAATCCATCTGCGTCAACCTGGAAGGTCACCCGAATCCTCGCAGCGCCAGCAGCCATTGGCGGGATACCTCTTAATTCAAACTTCCCTAAAGAGCGGCAATCTTGTGCAAGCTCACGCTCACCCTGTACTACCTGAATAGCTAGTGCGGTCTGTCCATCTTTATAGGTCGTGAAATCTTGTGCTCTTGCTACTGGAATGGGGGTATTTCTAGGAATAATTTTTTCCACCAAGCCACCCATAGTCTCAATCCCCAAGGACAGCGGAATTACATCTAACAATAACCACTCGTCATCTTTGCTTTGGTTACCCGCTAGCAAATCTGCTTGCATTGCTGCTCCAAGTGCAACGACTTGATCTGGATTTAAATTATTCAGCGGCTTAGTGCCAAAAAGCTCTCCAACAGCACGTTGGACATTCGGCATGCGAGTTGATCCACCCACCATGACTACGCCCTTAACATCTTCCGCCTTTAAACCAGCGTCACGCAGCGCCTTTTTGCAAGCAATCAAGGTTTTAGCGACTAAATTCTGGGTAATCTCAAAGAATTGCGCCTGACTAACACCTACATTGACTACCGTGCCATCTGAAAGCGTTTCATGTACGCGCGCCAAAGGATTGTGACTGAGTAACTCTTTTGCATGCTTGCATGCCTGTAAGAGCGTCTGATGATCATAAATAGAAAGGGGTGGAAGCTTTGCTTGTTCTATTACCCAACAATACAAGCGATGATCGAAGTCATCGCCACCCAAAGCTGAGTCGCCGCCAGTGGAAAGGACTTCAAACACGCCTCTACTCATCCGCAGGATTGAGATATCAAAGGTGCCACCACCCAAGTCATAAACCGCATACACCCCTTCGGAGGCATTATCTAAACCATAAGCAATCGCTGCTGCAGTAGGTTCATTTAATAAGCGCAGCACTTCAATGCCAGCCAATTTAGCGGCGTCTTTAGTAGCTTGACGTTGTGCATCATCAAAATAGGCGGGCACCGTAATCACTGCGCCAACAATGTCTTCGGATACGGAATCTTCAGCCAATTGACGCAAACGTGCCAAGATTTCAGCAGACACTTCAATTGGGCTCTTATCTCCAGCAACCGTTCTGAGTTTGAGCATGCCAGGCTGATCTACAAAATCGTAGGGTGTACTTTCAATATGTTCCACATCTTGAACACCACGGCCCATAAATCGCTTTACAGAAACAATGGTGTTCTTAGGATCCATCACCACGCTCTCAAGTGCTTCAAATCCCGCTTGGGTTCTACCATTTGGCAAATAGCGCACTACTGAAGGGAGCAATTCTCGTCCCTGACCATCAGCTAGCACTTTAGGCAAAGCGTCGCGCACAATGGCAACCAAAGAATTCGTGGTCCCCAAATCGATTCCAACGGCAATCCGGCGCTGATGGGGCGCAAGGGATTTTCCGGGTTCAGAGATTTGTAAGAGGGCCATAAGATCAGAGTGTAAAGCTATACCAGAGCATCAATGGCATCGTCTAGTTCAATTGCGAACTTCTCAATAAAGAGCAAACCGCGCAGCAATTCAGCTGCCCGTACATAATTTTTAGCACCATCAATTGCTTGAGCAATTTCAGTAAGGGTTTCCTGTTTAGAGGTCTGCACTTCAGCCATTAAGAACTCGAGCTCACCCAAGTCTTCTGCTCGCTCATCTAGATTCTCACGCCACTCCATCTGCTTCATGAGAAATGCCGCAGGCATAGCAGTATTGGTTTCAAGCTTAGCGTCAACACCATGCAACTGGCAAAGGTATAAACCCCGTTGAACTGGGTTCTTTAAGGTTTGAAAGGCAGTATTTGCGTACGTAGTCATCTGCATAGCAAGACGCTGCTCAGCATCACTCCCGCGAGCGTGACGATCTGGATGCACTTCCTTCTGAATCGCCAGATAAGCCTGATCTAGTGCAGGCAAATCGATTTTGAATTGCTGATTGAAACCGAAGAAATGGAAGTAATCGTCAGACGCGGAAGGATTCGCCACAACCACACTCATCTTTGACGTTAGGATTTTGAAACTTGAAGCCTTCGTTTAATCCCTCACGTACAAAATCTAATTCCGTTCCATCTAAATAGGCTAAGCTTTTTGGATCAACAAATACTTTTACGCCATTAGACTCAAACATGGTGTCCTCAGGAGCAGCTTCATCAACATACTCAAGTTGATAAGCTAAACCAGAACAACCCGTGGTGCGGACACCCAAACGCAAGCCGCACCCTTTACCGCGCTTCTCAAGATTGCGGTTTACGTGTGCAGCTGCTTTGTCAGTTAAGGTAATTGCCATAGTAATTAAATCTTTTTCATTTACTTCGCTGGATGTTTTTCTTTGTAATCGGCTACAGCTGCTTTGATCGCATCTTCAGCCAAGATTGAGCAGTGAATTTTTACTGGTGGTAAAGCCAATTCTTCAGCGATGAGTGAGTTTTTGATCTCCAATGCTTGATCTAAAGTCTTACCCTTCACCCACTCTGTCACTAGCGAGGAAGAAGCAATTGCAGAACCACAACCGTAGGTCTTAAATTTTGCATCTTCGATCACGCCTTGATCATTTACGCGAATTTGCAACTTCATTACGTCGCCACAAGCTGGGGCACCAACCATACCAGTACCCACACTTTCGTCGCCCTTCTCAAATGAGCCTACGTTACGGGGATTTTCGTAATGGTCGATGACCTTTTCGCTATATGCCATGGTATTTCCTCTTGAATTTCTAGTGTATTTGTTTTCTATATCTTTTAGTGTGCAGCCCATTGAATCGTACTTATGTCGATTCCATCTTTATACATTTCCCACAATGGAGATAACTCGCGCAACTTCGCAATCTTTTCTTTTACTAACTTGATAGTGAAATCCACTTCTTCTTGAGTGGTGAAGCGGCCCAGAGTAAATCGAATCGAGCTATGCGCCAACTCATCGTTTCGACCTAAGGCGCGCAGTACGTACGAAGGCTCTAGGGATGCAGACGTGCAAGCAGAACCCGATGATATCGCCAGATCTTTCAGCGCCATCAGCATGGATTCGCCTTCAACATAATTAAAGCTGATATTGAGGTTATGGGGAACACGGTTATCCATGTCGCCGTTTACATAAACTTCTTCAATATCTTTCAGGCCATTTAGTAAACGATCGCGCAATCCACGAATGCGTTTATTTTCTTCTGCCATTTCAATGCGCGCAATGCGGAAAGCCTCGCCCATCCCAACAATTTGGTGAACCGCTAAGGTGCCTGAACGCATACCGCGCTCATGACCACCACCATGAATCTGGGCTTCAATTCGAATACGTGGCTTACGGCGCACAAATAAGGCACCAATACCTTTAGGGCCATAAGTTTTGTGAGCAGAAAAACTCATTAAATCTACTTTGATCTTTTCTAAATCAATTTCCACTTTGCCGGTAGCTTGAGCAGCATCCACATGGAAAATCACCCCACGTGAACGGCATAAGTCACCAATACGTGGAATATCTTGTACAACACCAATTTCATTATTGACATACATTACTGAAGCCAAAATCGTACCAGGCTTCATGGCCGCTTCGAGTTGCGCGTAGTCAATCAAGCCATTAGGTAATACATCTAAATAAGTCACTTCGTAGCCTTCGCGTTCGAGCTCGCGACAAGTATCTAAAGTTGCCTTGTGCTCAGTCTTGACGGTAATGATGTGATTGCCACGATCTTTGTAAAAATGCGCAGCACCTTTGAGTGCCAAGTTGATACTTTCAGTGGCGCCACTAGTAAATACGATCTCTCTTGGATCGGCATGAACCAGTTGGGCAACTTCTGAACGCGCCCACTCAACCGCCTCTTCAGCCGCCCAGCCATAGGCATGGCTGCGGGATGCGGCATTACCAAACTGCTCACGCAGATAAGGCAACATCTTGTCAACCACACGAGGATCAATCGGTGTTGTAGCTGAATAATCCATATACACCGGAAAGTGCTTAGGACTAAACATCGGAACCGGTTGCGATGGAAGATCTTGTGGTGCGTTCATGGTTTACTTATTAAATTAAGGCGGCAATGTTTAGCTTTGCCGCGCGAGATTAAAAACAGAATTAATTAAAGGTGCTTTTGGTGCAGCTTCTTTTTTGCTTGTAAGTGCTACAACTGGTTTTTCAGCTTTCACGCCTTCGACCTTCATTTTCCTTTGACGCATGTCTTGAATAACGATTCCACGCCCTTGTTGTTGCTGAACTAAGTTACGCAAACTAACTGAGCTGAGGTACTCAACCATTTTCAGATTGAGATTGCTCCACAGATCATGAGTCATGCAATGGCCATGTAGATCTTCATCGCTATGACAATTGCCTTTGCCACCACATTGGGTTGCGTCTAAGGGCTCATCAACGGCGACAATAATGTCGGCTACGCTAATTTCTTCCGCCTTACGCGCTAAGGTGTATCCACCTCCAGGACCGCGAGTGCTCTCAACAATGTTGAAACGGCGTAATTTGCCAAACAACTGCTCTAAATAGGAAAGGGAAATCTTTTGTCTTTGGCTAATTCCGGCCAAAGTTACAGGACCATGCGTTTCACGCAGGGCTAAATCGATCATTGCGGTTACTGCAAAACGGCCTTTGGTTGTAAGTCTCATATGTCACCTTGATAATGGATTGTTATGGACAGCTAACAGTCGGGCGGATAATACCCGACCATTCCACTCAACTTTACCATATGCCCTAGCAATCTGCTCGGGAATTATCCCAAAAAACCCTTCAGGAATCTAGTGAATCTAGCCTACGGAGTCACGGGAACGAGCCCCAAAGGCCATTTCCTTCACCTTAGTGAGGCGATCTCGGGTGCTGGCAGCCTTCTCAAATTCCAGATTCTTGGCCTCGGCATTCATTTGCTTCTCCAGAAGCTTGATTTCAGCTGCCAGGTCTTTCTGGCCCATATCCTCATAGCGAGCCCGCTCCTGCTCCACCTGCATCTCCTGACGCCGCTCTTTGACGTCATAGACGCCATCAATAATGTCCTTAATTCGCTTTTGGACCCCTTTAGGCTCAATGCCATGCAGCTTATTAAAGGCAATCTGCTTAGTGCGGCGCCTATCGGTCTCCCCTATGGCACGTTTCATGGAATCAGTAATGCGATCCGCATACAAAATTGCCTTACCTCGGACATTACGAGCTGCACGCCCAATCGTCTGAATCAAGCTGCGCTCTGAGCGCAAGAAACCTTCTTTGTCGGCATCTAAGATGGCCACGAGCGAGACCTCTGGAATATCCAAACCTTCGCGTAATAAGTTGATGCCAACCAAAACATCAAACACACCTAAACGTAAATCGCGCAGAATTTCTACCCGTTCAACAGTGTCGATATCTGAATGTACATAACGCACCTTTACCCCATTATCAGAAAGATAATCTGTTAATTGCTCTGCCATACGCTTAGTCAACACCGTTACTAAAACGCGCTCGCCAACTTTCACGCGCTCATGAATTTGTTCGAGTAAATTATCGACTTGCGTACTAGCTGGTAACACTTCAATTTCGGGATCAACCAATCCGGTCGGTCTTGCAACTTGTTCAACTACTTGCCCTTGATGGGTTTTTTCATAATCGGCAGGGGTTGCTGAAACAAAAATGGTTTGACGCATCTTGGTTTCAAACTCGGAAAATTTCAGTGGCCGGTTATCCATAGCAGATGGCAAACGGAATCCAAATTCCACTAAAGTATGTTTGCGAGATTTGTCACCGTTGTACATGGCGTTTAACTGACCAATTAAGACGTGACTCTCATCTAAGAACATCAAGGCATCATTGGGGAGATAGTCCACCAGCGTAGGCGGTGCCTCGCCTGGGGCTGCGCCTGAGAGGTGGCGTGAATAGTTCTCAATCCCCTTGCAAAAGCCTAACTCATTAAGCATCTCTAGATCAAAGCGGGTGCGCTGCTCTAAGCGCTGCGCTTCGACCAACTTACCATCTTTCACAAACTCATCTAAGCGACTACGCAACTCTGTCTTAATCGTTTCGATGGCTTTGAGAACTGTTTCACGTGGTGTGACGTAATGTGAGCTTGGGTAGACGGTAAAGCGTGGAATCTTTTGTCGAATTTTTCCAGTCAGAGGGTCGAAGAATTGCAAACTCTCAATCACATCATCAAATAATTCAACCCGGACGGCCAATTCATTGTGTTCCGCAGGGAAGATATCAATCGTATCCCCACGCACCCGAAATACCCCACGCTTAAAATCAGTTTCATTCCGATCGTATTGCATAGCAATCAAGCGCATCAAAATATCGCGCTGACTCATTTTGTCGCCCGGGCGTAGTGTCATCACCATACTGTGATAGTCGCCAGGATTACCGATGCCGTAGATTGCTGAAACGGTGGCAACGATGATGACATCTCGTCGCTCTAACAAACTCTTTGTAGCAGACAAGCGCATCTGCTCAATATGTTCGTTAATGGAAGAATCTTTTTCAATAAATAGATCTCGCTGAGGTACATACGCCTCAGGCTGGTAATAATCGTAATAACTGACGAAGTACTCAACTGCATTTCTGGGGAAAAACTCCCTAAATTCACTATAAAGTTGGGCGGCTAGGGTCTTATTTGGGGCAAAAATGATGGCTGGGCGACCTGTTCTAGCAATGACATTGGCCATCGTGAAGGTCTTTCCAGAACCAGTAACCCCTAAAAGCGTCTGAAAGGTCAGTCCATCCTCAATACCCTCAATCAGGGCATCAATAGCCTGGGGTTGGTCCCCTGCAGGCGTAAAAGGCTGATAAAGCTGGTACGGGGAGTCTGGGAAACTGACAAACTTAGCTGGATCCAGGTCATGACCAGCCTCGCCCAAGGGATCAGCCGCGGGGCTTTTTTTAACTTCTTGAGCTTCTGAATTTGAACTAATTTTGGGGGACTTAGGGGGCATCTCGGCTATCATTTCACCTGTGAGTTTTCTTCACAGCGAATTTTGTACAAACAATGATTTTGCCGTTTTTATTTGGAAATAGTTGAATCTGGCCTTAAAACCCGACAATTAAGCTGAATTTAACGTCAAACAAAGCCAAACTACCCTTAAACCACCATTCTCCACCTCAAATGACCCTGTTTGCCTCAGTCCAGTTAGCCCCCAAAGATCCGATTTTCGGCCTCACAGAAGCATACGTTGCAGATCAGCGTCCTGACAAAGTCAATCTCGGTGTTGGTGTGTATTACACAGACGAAGGCAAGGTCCCTTTATTAAAGGCAGTGATCAAAGCTGAAGAAGCGCATGTTGCCAAGCACTCTCCACGTAGTTACATTCCAATCGAAGGCCCAAACCCGTATAACAGCGCAGTACAGAATCTATTGTTTGGCGCTGACTCTTCACTCATTCAAGAGGGTCGGGTTGTTACGGCAGAATGTCTTGGTGGCACTGGTGCTTTACGCGTTGGTGCAGACTTTATTAAACGCCTAAACTTAAATGCACCGTGCGCAATTAGTAACCCTACCTGGGAAAACCATCGCGGCATTTTTGAATCCGCCGGTTTTGAAGTAATTGAATACACCTACTTTGATGGCAGCACTCGGGGCGTTGATTTCGAGGGCATGGTTAAGTCATTAGAGTCTTTCCCAAAGAATACTACCGTCCTCTTGCATGCTTGCTGTCACAACCCCACTGGTGCAGATATCACTGAAGCACAATGGCGCCAAGTCATTTCGATCTGTAGGAACAAGGGTTTGATTCCATTCTTGGATATGGCCTACCAAGGCTTTGCAGTAGGGATTGAACAAGACGGTATTGCAGTTCGCCTTTTTGCTGAATCAGGCATGTCCTTCTTTATATCGAGCTCGTTCTCCAAATCATTCTCACTGTATGGTGAGCGTGTTGGCGCACTGTCGATCGTGACGCAAAGCAAAGATGAATCTACTCGCGTCATGTCTCAGCTGAAGCGCGTGATTCGCACTAACTATTCAAATCCTCCAACCCATGGCGCTGCAATTGCAGCGGCTGTATTAAATTCTCCAGAATTGCGTAAGCTCTGGGAAGACGAGTTAGCAGAAATGCGTGATCGCATTAAAGCAATGCGTCATGGTCTTGTTGAAAAACTCGCTGCTGCTGGTGTAAAGCAAGATTTTGCTTTTATCGAGAAGCAACGGGGAATGTTTTCTTACTCAGGTTTAACAGCTGAGCAAGTTGAACGCTTACAGAAAGAAGATGGCATTTATGCCCTCTCTACTGGACGCATTTGTGTTGCAGCCCTCAATACTAAAAATATTGATAAAGTGGCTAAAGCAATCGCCCGCGTTTTAGCGCAGTAAGCGGTTACACTGAATTACCGGAGGTACCATGCTATATCAGTTACACGAATTTCAAAAAGCTTTACTTCAACCAGTTAGTTCATGGGCGCGCGCTGCCTCTGAAGCTTTTATTAACGCTTCTAACCCTGCCTCCAAGGTTCCGGGCTCTGAGCGTTTAGCTGCCAGCTATGAACTCCTCTATCGCCTTGGTAAAAACTATAAAAAGCCAGAATTTGGGATTCGCGCTGTGGAAGCACATGGTCGCGAAGTGGCAATCCATGAAAGAACGATCATTGCAAAACCTTTTTGTAACTTGGTTCGTTTCAAGCGCTTTTCTGATGATGTAGAAACTATCAAGAGCCTCAAAGAAGATCCAGTTGTGTTGGTAGTTGCACCCATGTCTGGACACCACGCCACTTTGTTGCGCGATACCGTTCGTACCCTTTTACAAGACCATAAGGTTTACATTACCGACTGGATCGATGCACGTAATGTGCCGCTTGAAGAGGGTGATTTTGGTCTTGATGATTACGTTCACTACTTACAAGAATTTATTCGCGTCATTGGCGCAGAAGATTTACATGTCATTTCTGTTTGCCAGCCTACCGTTCCAACCTTGGGTGCGATTTCCTTAATGGCATCAGCTGGTGAAGTAACTCCTGCCTCGATGATCATGATGGGCGGTCCAATTGATGCCCGTAAATCACCGACAGCAGTCAATAACTTAGCCGAGCAAAAATCACATGAATGGTTTGAAAGTCACGTGATATATAACGTGCCACCAAACTATCCAGGTGGTGGTCGTCGCGTGTACCCTGGTTTCTTGCAGCACACTGGCTTTATTGCCATGAATCCGCAAAACCATTTGCAATCCCATTGGGATTACTTCCAAGACCTGGTGCGCGGCGATGACCAAGATGCTGAATCACACATTCGCTTCTACGACGAGTACAACGCCGTGTTAGATTTGGACGCTAAATTCTATTTGGATACGATCAAAACTGTATTCCAAGACTACTCATTGCCAAATGGCACTTGGGAAGTTGCAGGTGAATTAGTCAAGCCACAAGACATTAAAAAGACTGCGCTACTTACCGTTGAAGGTGAGCTTGATGATATTTCTGGTAGCGGTCAAACCCGCTCAGCACATGGTTTATGTGCTGGTATTCCAAAGGAAAATAAAGCCCACTATGAGGTTGCTGGTGCAGGACACTACGGTATTTTTGCGGGTCGTCGTTGGCGCGATAAGGTTTATCCGAAGATCAAATCCTTCATTCGTGAACACCAGGGCGTGAATAAGAAATCTAAAGCTAGGCCTCCAAAATTAGAAGGCTCTGAGTCAGCATAAATTGGTGAGGGCAAAAGCCCTCACTTCTTTTGGCTTTTCTAAAGCAATGAAGACTACACAAGCGAACGAACTTTGCGATCGCTTGGAAGACATTCTTCCCCAAACCCAATGCACCAAATGCGGCTATCCGGATTGCCGTGGTTATGCCGAAGCCATGGCCAGCGGCGAAATCCTACCCAATCGCTGTCCTCCAGGGGGCATTGAAGGTATCCAGCGCCTGAGCAAGATTCTTGCTCCAATTTATCCTCAAGATGCATTTGATTTGCATCCTACTATTGACCCCGAGTGTGGCGTTGCACGTCCAAGACCCGTCGCCTTCATTGATCCACAAATGTGCATTGGCTGTACGCTCTGCATTCAGGCGTGCCCTGTGGATGCCATTGTTGGTGCCTCCAAACAAATGCACGTTGTTCTGACTGAATGGTGTACGGGTTGTGATTTATGCATTCCACCGTGCCCAGTCGACTGCATTAGCATGATTGATGTCACAGGCAATGAGACAGGCTGGAATGCGTGGTCTTCCGAATTGGCAGACATCTCGCGAAAGCGTTATCACGATCGCGATCAACGTTTAGATCGAGAGCAAAAGGATAATGATGAGCGCCTGGCTAAAAAGGCTAGTGCTAAGCTACTTGCTGTAAATGCAGATACACCAATATCGGATGCGGATAAGAAAGAGCAAGAACGCAAACGCGCCATTATTACCGCTGCCATGGCACGGGCACAGCAAAAGAAATGATGAACCTAGAAAAGCGTCGTGCTTTTTTTGAGCAGCTCAAAGCCAACAACCCAAAACCTGAAACAGAGTTGGAATATAGCTCACCATTTGAGTTATTAATTGCCGTATTACTATCGGCACAGGCAACCGACGTCTCAGTTAATAAAGGCACCCGGCGCCTATTCAAGCTCGCTAATACCCCACAAGCCCTTCTGGACTTGGGCGAAGAAGGCGTTAGACCATTTATTCAGCACATTGGATTATTTAATTCTAAGGGCAAACATATTCAAGAAACCTGTCGACTTCTACTAGAAAAACATAGCGGCAAAGTGCCACAGACACGTGAAGAACTAGAAGCCTTACCTGGGGTAGGTAGGAAGACTGCCAATGTCATCCTGAATACTGCTTTTGGACAGCCCACCATTGCAGTTGATACCCATATTTTTAGAGTTTCCAATCGGACTGGCTTAGCCCCTGGAAAAGATGTTGTGAAGGTGGAAGAGCAGTTGCTTAAGCGCGTACCCAAAGAATATCTGTTAGACGCACATCATTGGCTTATTCTGCACGGCAGATATACTTGTAAGGCACGCAAACCAGATTGTGCGCAATGCATTGTTGAGCCTTTATGCGGCTTCAAACAAAAAACCGGCAAAGGAAAAGTTCGTGGCGATATTTAATCCAACTCGTGAAGAAGTGCGGCGCTTTTTCTGCGATACCTGGAAAAAGAAAACAGAAGGCCATATTCTGGACTCCATGGAAACACTTGCAAGCGATTGGATGGAGCAGCATCCTGAATATCAGAAGCTGCTTTTGGATCCAGAAGGCGCACTAGCCCAAGATTACACCCCCGAAAGAGGTGAAACGAATCCTTTTTTACATCTTTCGATGCACTTATCCATTAGCGAACAAATTTCAATTAATCAGCCACCAGGTATTAAAGAAGTGGCAGAAAAACTGACTAGGAAATTGGGTTCAGAACATGAAGCGCAACACCTCATGATGGAGTGCTTAGGGCAAGTAATGTGGGAAGCACAGCGTGAAGGCAAGCCTCTTAACCCAGAGAACTATCTTGAGGCACTGCAGAAGTTAGTCTAAATAAAGTAGTGAAATAGTTTCACTAATCACTCACAATGCTTACTTATCAGATTAAGAAAAAGTAGGGATAAAGCATGCTCTTAAATGGCGCTCAATCCTCTTTCATATTTGCTCTTTTGACAATAGGTCCAAGCCTTGCCTTTTCGTCAGCCAAAAACTTTGCAAATGAAATCCTACTTCCCGGCGCTGGCTCAATACCTTGAGGGGTAAGACGACTTTGGACTGCTTCAGTCTTAAGACCTGCATTAATTGCTTGATTCATTTTCTCCAAAATTGCATCAGGCGTACCTTTTGGAGCAAAGACCCCCGCCCAGTGTCCAATAAATACTTCGGGGTAGCCCTGCTCTTTTGTTGTTGGAACATTTGGCAGCGCCGCAATTCTTTTACTCCAAGTTGAAGCAATAGCTTTTAATTTTCCTCCCTGTATTTGCGGTATGACCACTACGCTGGATTCAGAGGTAGCATCCACCTGATTGGAGATCACCGCCACCATTCCCTCGGAACCACTCTTGTAAGGAATGATTTCATACTTTCCACCAGCTTTAACCTTTAGCATTTCTGCAACGAAATGAGGGGTACTTCCCGTACCTGCTGTTGAAAAATTTAAACCCTTCGACTCATTAGCTAGAACTAATAAATCTTTAAGATTGTTCACTTTTGAATCTGCCGATACGACAATAATGGAGGGGCTAATTGCTAACATACCAACAGGCACTAAGTCACCGTCTTTATATGGCATAGAAGTCTTAATCATTGGATTGGTAACAATACCGCCCGCACTCACAAAGAAGGTATAGCCATCGGCAGGACTCTTTGCCACAAAATCAGCACCCAATACTGAACCGGCGCCCGGCTTATTTTCAACAACAATAGGTTGCCCAAGCTGTTTTGAAGCGGCCTCAGCTACTACCCTAGCGACCAAATCATTTGCACCCCCAGGACCAAAGCCGACAATAAATTTAATCGGGTGACTTGGCCAAGGGTCAGCAGCAAATACTGAACCTGCTAGCCATAGGCTGGATATAAAAGCTAGTGTCGATCTTTTAATGAATTGAAGATGCATTGCTAACCATCAAGTTAAATATTTTTAGGCCGGCTCAAATAAATGGGTCTTTTGCCCGTCCTGCGTTTCCTGAAAAACCACCTTTACTTTCTGACCCACCCGGATTGCATCAAAGTCACAGTTGGTCAAATGCGTCAGCATAGAAATACCTTCTTGTAGACGCACATAAGCC
>CAIMPQ010000085.1 GCA_903843315.1 uncultured beta proteobacterium | reverse complement strand
GGCTTTTATTGAGCGAGATAAGGACTGTTTATTGAATGCCGATGATATTTCCTCCCATCTAAGTATGCTGCTTTCGCCATATAAAAGACCAAGCAAAATAATTTTTTTGGAAAGCCTGCCTTTAGCCGCAAATGGGAAAGTGCTAAAGTCCAAGTTAATTGATCAATTTCCCCAATAGGACGGATAGAAAATGTCACAAGCAGTTACCTATGAATCAAATAATCATATCGCCCTCATCACTATTAATCGTCCTGAGCGCTTAAATGCAATTAACGAGGAAGTCGAAGTTGGTCTAGCAAATGCATGGCGCAAATTTAACCAAAGCAATGACCGTGTTGCCGTATTGACTGGCGCAGGAGATAAAGCATTTTCAGTCGGCAAGGATCTGGAATATAAGGCTTTCCCAGAATTTAGGCGATTTGTACCAGGATGTGATATTGAAGTAAGAAAGCCCATTGTGGCTGCTGTTAGCGGTTGGTGTATTGGTGGCGCTATTACCTTAGTGCAAATGGCAGACTTATGTGTTGCATCGGAAACGGCTAAGTTCACCTACCCTGAAGCAAAGCTAGGGTTTGCTGGTGGTTTGATCGCTGGCTTAGTAAGTCGCATTCCTCACAAGGTCGCCATGGAGTTAATGTTGCTTGGCGAAGAAATTAGTGCTGAAAGAGCTTATCAAGTAGGACTTGTAAATAAGTTAACGCCCCCTGGCGAGCATCTAAAGGGAGCTTTGATATATGCCGAGAGATTGGCAAAAAATGCGCCATTGGTTTTGGAAATGCTAAAAACTTTTGGCATCCGAACATTACCCAAGAGCCCCATGGAGGAGGCGAGCTTCGCTTTGCGAGAGGTAGACTTAATTAAAGATAGCTCTGATAGGCTTGAAGGCCTTGATAGTTTTTCTAGTAAGCGCCAGCCTCAATATAAAGGCAAGTAACTTATTTAACCAATGGCTTCAAGAGTCCACCACCCATTTTTGGTGGGTAGGCTTTAATCGCCTCTTCGATAGGATCAGTTCCCCACCCTGGTCGATTGGGAATAAGCATATGCCCGTCTTGGTATTCGGGCGCATGTGTGAATAATTCATTTTCCCAAGCAATCCGATCAATATCTGTTTCCATAATTCTCAGATTGGGAACTGCGGCGGCAAAATGAGCATTCATAAATGTGCTTAGATGACCATAAAAATTATGAGGAGCAATATTGACATCGTGAATATCAGCAAGATTGGCCATCTTCATTGATTGCCAGACTCCATTCCATACCGCATCGATTATTGCTACATCTACTGCATTTTTTTGGAGAAACGGAAGTAGCTCCCGCCCTCCAAAAAGGGTTTCACAAGAGCTTATCGGGTGAGGACTTTTACTTCGAATAAATGCTAGTGCATCAGGGTTATAACTATCGATTTCAACCCAGAAAATATCAAAGTCTTCTATTGCTTTGAGAATTTTAAGGTAGCCCTCTGTTTTGGCATTGAAATTCAAATCGATCAATATATCCATATCAGGACCGGCGCCATCTCTTAATGCGCCAAGATGATCTACTAAGTTTTTGATTGCAGTTTTATCCACATTTAACTCGGGATAGAAGGGTGATGAAAAGCCAGGTCGCCAAGCCTGCAAGGGTGCTTTAGCGTGATTAAACCAGTTCGTTTTAAGGGCGGTAAACTGACTTTCTCTAGCAATTTCTCCCATTTTTTTGACGCCATCAAGGTCTGTAATGGCTGGCCCATAATACGCAGGGTGATTTATCCTCCAGGTTGGGCAGTGGGACCAGTAGACTCTGATTCTGTCTCTTAGCTTGCCTCCAAGCAAGTCATAGCATGGTATGCCCAAAGATTTAGCTTTTGCATCTAGCAATGCATTTTCAATAGCACCAATGGCCTCAGAATTAATACCTCCAGTTGCTGGCCTGGTTCTACAATAAGCATCGGTAAAAAAACGCTCATGATTTGCGATATCTGTCCCAACGACTACAGGGGCTAACTGCTCTATTACATTGCTTACTCCAGGCGAGCCGAAACCTTCGTCATATTGACTCCAGCCAACAATTCCATCATTAGTTGTTATTTTTAAGAAATAGTAATTTCTCCAGCCGGCATCGCAAGCCAGGGTCTCTATTCTGTCAACTAAGATGGATTGTTTTTGCATAGATTAATTTCCGTTTTGCCGTTTATAAGACTGTCTTAAGTGCTTAGTAGATCTTAGACTATGATGGGTCTGTATAGCCAATAATTACGGATTATTTTATGAAAATATTGATAGTTGGGGCTGGCGGAGTTGGGGGATATTTTGGTGCCAAACTTTTAGAATCTGGGCTAGATGTTACCTTTCTCTTAAGAGGTAAGCGACACGAGCACATTCAGAAGAGTGGTTTAACGATTGAGGCGGATGGTAATAAATCCACCGTTTTTCCCAAAATAGTTACTGCCGAGGAATTAAAACCCACATTCGATTTGATCATTTTAGCTTGCAAAGCTTATGATTTAGAGGATGCGCTTACTTCCATTAAGAATGCATCAAGCATTGGCGTCATACTTCCATTTCTAAATGGTCTTGATCATTTAGAAATCTTAGACGAGAGATTTGGGCGCTCAAGAGTGATGGGGGGTATTGCAAACATTGCAGCTAATATCAATTCCACGGGAGTAGTCCAAAGGCTAACAGACGTCAATCTTTTGACAATAGGCGCTCGATCTGAAGAGCATCTAGCGTTAGCGAAAGAGTTTTACGGGGAATGTGAAAAAGCAGATTTCAACGCTGTATATAGTGAAAATATCACTCAAAATTTTTGGGATAAATGGATCACTTTATCGACATTGGCGGCTGTAACCACTTTATTTCGTGCGCCAATTGGGAAAATTGTCGCCTCATCCTTTGGCCTAGCTATCTTAGAAAAAGCATTTTCAGAAGCATGCGCAATAGCAAGTTCTAGTGGGTATGCTATTTCAGAAGAAAGGAAAATGAAGGGGATTGAGTCCTTAAGTAAAGTAAATTCACCTTTAACTGCTTCTATGTTGCGGGATTGGATAGGGGGATTCAGAACCGAACATGAGCATATTTTGGGGAGTTTAGTTAAACGAGGAGTGGATCTCAAGATAGAGTGTGATCTCCTAAAAATTGCTTATACCAATTTGGAGATGAATTCCAATTATTAGGCGTTATTAGATACTCCACAAACTTCGTCAATCAGAGTGGTCTCACAATCACCATTTTTAGACTAGGTTCAAGTTCTGCACCAATGAAATCAACGACTGAGGAAGAAATTCCTAAGTCGTATTTCAATTTTTATAACATTCCATGGGCGCCCAGTACTGATATAAAAACTGTCACCAGGCTAACCATAAGTAGGATGATGTGAAGTTGTAAAGTGACCTGCAGTGTGCGCTTGGGGTTCTGACTATGTTTTGGATGCCTTTTTTCCAGGATTGGCTCGACGATAAAAAGTGCTAGAGTAAATATCAACCATACTAATACCATGGCATGC
>CAIMPQ010000084.1 GCA_903843315.1 uncultured beta proteobacterium | reverse complement strand
TCATCGTGGGATTCGGTTTGCAAAATTTATCAGTAGATTAGTTCTAATTTTTATTGATGACCAACTCAGTTGCAAAGCAGCGCTGATAGTATTCAGCAACCAGCGCTTTTTCTTCTGACTCACACTTATTCAAAAATGCTAAAGTGAAACCAAGTGGTAAGTCTTTAAAGATGCGCCAGTTCTCCCCCCAGGTGATCAGGGTTCTAGTCGACATCAGGGTAGAGATATCGCGAGCCTCAAAGCCTTTTCTAGTGAGATTGGCAAGGGCAATCATTTGCTTTGCAGTCTCCAGCGAAAGCTCTGAAACCTTTGCTAGTAATATTTTTTCTTCTTCTGCTGGCTCTAGATAATTGAGGGCAGCAACAATATCCCAACGATCCATTTGTCCATGGTTTAGTAATTGGGTTCCTTGATATAGCCCATTCCAATTACCTAAGCCAACGGTATTGCTTGTTGCAAAAATCCGAAATGCTGGGTTTGGTTCAATTACTCTATTCTGGTCAAGCAGGGTGAGGCGACCTTCGCGCTCTAGCATGCGTTGAATCACAAACATCACATCGGCCTGACCAGCATCATATTCATCTAGTATCAGTGCAATTGAACGTTGCAGACTCCATGGAATTAATCCTTCCTGAAACTGCGTGACTTGCTTGCCATCCTCAAGAGTGATGATTTCTTTTCCAATGAGATCCATGCGGGTTATTTGCCCGTCTAAATTAATACGTAAGCAGGGCCAATTTAAGCGAGCAGCAACTTGTTCTATGTGAGTAGATTTACCTGTGCCATGCAAACCCTGAATCAGTACTCTGCGGTTATAGGCAAAGCCTGCCAGTATCGCCACACTGGCTTGCGGGTTGAGTTGATAGCTTGGATCAACTGCCGGCACTAAGTCCGATTTTTGGCTAAATGCAGGAATTTCAAAATCGGCAAAGCCCTTGCACTCAGGGAAAGCGGAATGAAGCGAAACCATCTTATCTGGTCGAAAGTCCAATAAATCGATGGATGAGGGGCTAAGAGCCATGACGCGTCCTTTAATAGTCTTAATGCGTTGTCAAATATATTCCATATTGGGGGCTTATATGCTTGACATGGGTGAAAATACCCGATTAATATAAGCATTGTAGAACAAAATGTTCCGTTTAATTGAATATCTAGGAGAACTGAATGTCCAAGACTGGCACTAATTTACCCGTTGGCCCCCAAAAAATGACCCCCTCAGAGGCTTTTGTTGAAACAATGGTCGCCAATCAGGTAACGGATATTTTTGGGATCATGGGCTCTGCTTTTATGGATGCCATGGACATTTTTGCTCCTGCTGGGATTCGTTTAATACCAGTTGTACATGAACAGGGCGCCGCACATATGGCGGACGGCTACGCACGAGTAAGCGGTCGTCATGGTGTAGTGATTGGTCAAAATGGTCCTGGAATTAGTAACTGTGTAACAGCGATTGCGGCTGCATATTGGGCACATACCCCGGTAGTGATTGTGACTCCAGAGACCGGAACAATGGGTATGGGTTTAGGTGGCTTTCAGGAAGCCAATCAATTACCAATGTTTGAAGAGTTCACCAAATATCAAGGGCACGTCAATAATCCAAAACGAATGGCTGAATATACCGGCCGCTGTTTTGATCGCGCGATGTCTGAAATGGGGCCAACCCAATTAAATATTCCTCGCGATTATTTTTATGGTGAGATTGAAGTAGAGATTCCTCAGCCGAATCGTCTTGATCGCGGCCCTGGTGGCGAGAAGAGTCTGGACGAAGCTGCAGAGTTATTGGCAAATGCGAAATTCCCAGTCATTATTTCTGGTGGCGGAGTGGTGATGGCTGATGGAGTGGATGAATGTAAGGCGTTTGCTGAGCGCTTAGGGGCACCAGTAGTCAATAGCTATCTACATAATGACTCCTTCCCAGCTAGCCATCCTCTCTGGTGTGGTCCTTTAGGCTATCAAGGCTCAAAGGCTGCAATGAAGCTGATTTCGCAGGCAGATGTGGTTGTTGCATTAGGCTCACGCCTCGGCCCATTTGGCACCTTGCCGCAGCATGGTATGGATTATTGGCCTAAGAATGCCAAGATTATTCAGATCGATGCTGATAACAAAATGTTGGGCTTAGTTAAGAAAATTTCTGTAGGTATTTGTGGTGACGCAAAGGAAGCTGCAGTTGCTTTGACTAAACGTTTAGCTAGCAAGACTTTAGTTTGCGATGCGACAAAAGCAGAGCGAGCAAAAACCATTGCTACAGAAAAAGCAGCGTGGGAAAAAGAGCTAGACGAGTGGACTCATGAGCGTGACCCATTTAGCCTTGACATGATTGAAGAGCAGAAAAAAGAAGCTACTCCAACTGGCGGTACTTACTTACATCCTCGTCAAGTCCTTCGTGAACTTGAAAAAGCGATGCCAGCGGATGCGATGGTTTCAACCGATATCGGTAATATTAATTCGGTTGCTAATAGTTACCTGCGTTTTGAGCGCCCAAGAAGTTTCTTTGCGCCAATGAGCTTTGGTAATTGTGGCTATGCTTTGCCTACGATTATTGGTGCAAAGACGGCTGCGCCTGATCGACCTGCGATTGCTTATGCTGGTGATGGGGCATGGGCAATGAGTATGGTGGAGATTTTGACTGCAGTTCGCCACGATATTCCAGTGACGGCCGTGGTATTCCACAATCGCCAATGGGGTGCTGAGAAAAAGAATCAGGTAGATTTCTATAATCGCCGCTTTGTCGCTGGAGAATTAGATAGTCCCAGTTTTGCGGGTATCGCCCAGTCCATGGGTGCTGAGGGGATTGTGGTTGATCAGCTTGATCAAGTTGGTCCGGCCCTCAAGAAGGCAGTGGAGATGCAGATGAAAGAGGGTAAAACCTGTGTTGTTGAAATTATGTGTACACGTGAGCTGGGCGACCCTTTCCGTCGAGACGCACTTTCTAAGCCGGTACGCCTGTTAGATAAGTACAAAGATTACGTTTAAGACGATGCAATATTACTAAAGAAGAGGTCCAGTTAATCTGGACTTTTTCTTTGTGTACCAGGCTAATCCTACTGCCTTCTTCTGGGGTCTATTGATGCCAAATACCAAATAGTAGAAGTACTTTAGCTTAGAAATAAATTAAAGGCGTTTGCACATTTCAATTAAAGAATTTCTTAACC
>CAIMPQ010000083.1 GCA_903843315.1 uncultured beta proteobacterium | reverse complement strand
GTACCCAAGTAGCGTGGTACATCTAATGATGTAATCGTTTTAACTGGCGCTTCATTCGTTTGACTCTTGGCTGACAGGCTAATAAAGAGGAGGCAAATTCCAAATACAGCAGAGTGCAGTTTCGTCATTTAGTAATATTTCTTTAGATCCATACCTGTATACAGACTGGCAACCTGATCGCCATAGCCATTGAACATTTGGGTTTTAATCTTGGGGGCAAACATGCCTTTAGCGTCGCCAATACGGCGTTCGCTTGCTTGACTCCAACGCGGATGATCCACTTGTGGATTGACGTTCGAATAAAAACCATACTCTCTAGCATCAAACTGACTCCAGCTCGTCTTTGGCATTTCTTCAGTAAACCGAATTTTTACAATAGACTTGGCACTTTTAAAACCGTACTTCCAAGGCACCACGATCCGCACTGGTGCGCCATTTTGTTTTGGCAAAACCTCACCATATAAGCCAAAGGTCAACAGAGTTAATGGATTCATGGCCTCATCCAGACGTAAACCCTCGCGATAAGGCCATTGAATAATGTTGCTTTTAACCCCTGGCATTTGCTTAGGGTCAGCCAGAGAAATAAATTCCACATACTTTGCCGAACCGAGTGGCTCAACTTTATTAATCAATTTGGATAAAGAATAGCCATCCCATGGAATCACCATGGACCAACCTTCAACGCAACGCATACGGTAAATACGTTCTTCCATTGGCGCCAACTTTAATAAATCGTCGATATCAAGGGTCACTGGTTTTTTTACCAAGCCCTCTATTGCCACTGCCCAAGGTCGAGTTTGCAAAGTATTGGCATAAGCAGCTGGATCGGACTTATCCGTACCAAACTCATAAAAGTTGTTATAGCTTGTGACGTACTTATACGGGGTGAGCTCTTCTTTAGATGCATAAGCAGAATTCAATACTGCGCTGATTTTTTCAGGGGTCGCTGCTAAGGCTTCTCTTGAGAACCAAGGGGCTAAAGCCATACCAAAGCTCCCAGCTGCAGCGGCCTTAATTAAATTGCGCCGGTTTTCAAAAACCGCTTTAGGAGTGATATCACTTGCAAGAATGGTTTTATCGATAAAACGCATGCGGCGCCTCATATGAATGTGATTGACCTATTTTGCTACTGATAGCCATTTTTTGCTTGCTGCTGATTCCTAGCTGTTGGTTACTTGCTGTTTTTGCTTTCTACAAAAGAATAAGGCAAACCCGAAGGTTTGCCTTATCAGCCCTAAGCTTATTTTGCTATTTAGGCGCTAGCTGCTTTCAAAGCTGCATTGAAAGTGGGGCTAGGACGCATTACTGCCTTGCATTTCTCAGGGTCGGCCACGAAATACCCACCGATATCTGCTGGCTTACCTTGAACTGCCTTGAATTCAGCAGTGATTTTTTGCTCGTTCTCAGACAAAGATTTAAATAAAGGCGCGAAGAAAGCTTGCAACTCTTTATCTTCAGTTTGATTAGCCAAAGCTTCAGCCCAATACATCGCTAAATAGAACTGACTACCGCGATTATCTAACTCACCAGTGCGTGGAGAAGGAGACTTATTGTTATCTAACAATTTACCAGTTGCCTCATCCAAGGTACGAGCCAAGATTTTCACTTTAGGATTGCCAGTCTTGTCGCCAATATCTTCTAGCGATACCGCTAAAGCCAAGAACTCACCAAGCGAATCCCAACGCAAATGGTTTTCTTCTACCAATTGTTGAACATGTTTTGGAGCAGAACCACCAGCACCTGTTTCAAAGAGACCGCCGCCAGCCATCAAAGGCACGATGGACAACATCTTTGCACTAGTACCTAATTCCATAATGGGGAACAAGTCAGTAAGGTAATCACGCAAAATGTTACCGGTTACAGAGATGGTGTCTTTGCCACGAATGACGCGCTCTAAGGTGTAACGCATAGCACGAGTCTGAGACATGATTTGGATGTCAACACCCTTGAGATCGTAGTCTTTAAGGTAGGTATTCACCTTCTTAATTAACTCTGCCTCGTGTGGACGGTACTCATCCAACCAGAACACTGCTGGAGTATTCGAGAGACGCGCACGGTTAACAGCCAACTTCACCCAATCACGAATCGGTGCATCTTTCACCTGGCACATGCGCCAGATATCGCCCTCTTCCACATTTTCCTCAAGCAATACAGTGCCGTCATCGGCAACAATACGTGCTACCCCTGCTTCAGAAATTTCAAAAGTCTTGTCGTGTGAACCGTACTCTTCCGCTTGTTGAGCCATTAAGCCAACGTTAGGAACAGTACCCATCGTGGTTGGATCAAAGTTGCCATGGGTCTTACAGAAATTAATCATTTCTTGGTAGATACGAGCAAAGGTGCTTTCTGGGATCACTGCCTTGGTGTCATGCAAACGGCCATCAGCACCCCACATCTTGCCTCCGACGCGAATCATGGCAGGCATGGATGCATCTACGATGACGTCGCTTGGGGAATGCAGGTTGGTGATGCCCTTAGCGGAATCCACCATCGCCAATGCTGGACGATGTTCGTGGCAAGCATGCAAATCATGGATGATTTCTTCACGCTTAGACTCTGGCAAGGTTTTGATCTTGTCATAAAGGCTGCTCATACCGTTATTGGCATTCACACCCAACTCTTCGAACAACTTAGCGTGTTTTGCAAAAGCATCTTTGTAGAAAATCTTGACTGCATGGCCGAACACGATTGGGTGAGATATCTTCATCATGGTTGCCTTCACGTGCAAGGACAACATCATGCCGCTCTTATAAGCATCTTCGATTTCTTTTTCATAGAATTCGCAAAGCGCTTTTTTACTCATGTACATGCTGTCGATAATTTCACCAGCCAATAAGGAGACTTTAGGCTTGAGCACAATAGTTTTGCCGCTCTTGGTTACCAAGTCCATCTTCACATCACATGCCTTAGTCATCGTCATGGACTTCTCGCCAGCGTAGAAGTCACCACCATGCATATGAGATACGTGCGTACGGGAAGCTTGACTCCACTCACCCATAGAGTGTGGATTCTTACGGGCATAACGCTTCACCGCATTTGGTGCGCGACGATCTGAGTTACCTTCGCGCAATACGGGGTTTACTGCACTACCCAAACATTTGGAATAGCGCGTACGAATGGCTTTTTCTTCGTCATTCTTAGGATCATCTGGAAAATGAGGGATTTTGTATCCGTGTGCTTGCAATTCTTTAATTGCTAAGAGCAACTGAGGAACGGAAGCGCTGATATTAGGCAACTTAATAATGTTGGTATCTGGCATCAAAGTCATCTTGCCAAGTTCAGCTAAGTTATCTGGTACTTTTTGCTCGGGGGTAAGGCAATCAGAAAACTCCGCCAAGATACGAGAAGCAACTGAAATGTCGCTTTTCACAATCTCTACGCCAGCAGGTGCTGTAAAGGTACGAATGATTGGCAGAAATGCACAAGTCGCCAATAGTGGCGCTTCATCTGTCAGCGTGTAAATAATCTTTGATTTCTCTGAAGCCATGAATATTTCCTTAATATTGAAAAATTTACAGAGTCAGGTTTTAACCCTGTCACTCTCACATCTGCATTCCGCAAGCCGCTTTTAGCGCACCTTTTGCCAATGAGGCGAGTCTTCTATTTTAAATCATCAGGGGTAAGAAAATGGCTGGATTTACCCCATAAACCCACCTCTGAAGCCCAATTTAAGGGAATCCACCGAGAGAACTCACACGGTAAATTGCCCGTAAACTGCAAGGTATGTCCAGTAAGCACCCATTACTCAATAAAAACCTCGTGCTACTCATTATTTGCCAGGGTCTATTCCTGACTAATAACGTCACCTTTATTGCCATCAATGGACTAGTAGGACTTAGTCTCGCCCCCGTCGGGTGGATGGCCACCCTCCCCGTCATGGGCTACGTCGTTGGAGGCGCATTCTCGACATCCATTGTGGCTAAGTCTCAAAATCATTTTGGCCGCAAGATCTCTTTTCAACTGGGTTTGTTGGTGGCGATGCTCTCAGCGCTCTTATGCGCTTATGCAGCGGTCAGTAGAAACTTTTGGCTTCTAGTGATCAGCACCTTTATTGCTGGCTATTACAGCGCCAACGGTCAGCTCTACCGGTTTGCGGCTGCAGAGCTCACAGACCTTAAACAACGCGACAAGGCGGTGTCCTGGGTCTTGGCGGGTGGCATCCTCGGGGCCGTTATCGGACCCAACCTCGCCTCTTGGACTCGAGACCTATTTGACACGGCCTTTCTGGGGGCCTACTTGACTCTCTCCATTGCTGGCTTCATTGGCATCTTCGTCATGCAGTGCATTCACTTTCCTGAAGAATATAAGACGCAGCACTCTCTTGCAGATGGACGACCTCTCAAAGTGATCTTGGAGCAACCCGTCTTTATGGTTGCCATCATTGGCGCGGCCCTAGGTTACGGGGTCATGAATCTACTCATGGCCGCTACCCCATTAGCAATGCAGATCTGTGGGCTTCCTTTTTCAGATACGGCCTTGGTTTTAGAGTGGCATGTCATCGGCATGTTTGCGCCAGGATTTTTTACTGGCTCTCTCATTCAACGTTTTGGTACTCTGAGAATAATGGGTGCGGGTGTCATTCTCAACTTGATTTGTATTGTGATTGCACTCACAGGAACAGATCTACATCAATTTTTGATTGCGCTCTTTTTACTGGGCGTTGGCTGGAACTTTTTATTTACTGGCTCTACCTCTTTAGCCATGACTGCTTACAAACCCAATGAGCGAGACAAGGCGCAGGCGGCTATTAACTTTTTTGTTTTTGGCACCATGGCATTTACTTCATTCGGATCCGGCGCGCTGATTACTTCCCAGGGATGGAGCATTCTGAATATTGGTTCACTCGTTCCGGT
>CAIMPQ010000082.1 GCA_903843315.1 uncultured beta proteobacterium | reverse complement strand
TAGAGATTGTTACTGATTTACCTCGTAATGCAATGGGTAAGGTACAAAAGAATATCTTGCGTCAACAGTACACGAAATAAGTTAGAACCCGAATGCCTTGCGGCTTTCATTAAACATGAAGGCTGCAAGAAGAAATAACATAATGCCAAATACTCTTTTGAGTTGAGCTACGTCTAGTTTTCTTGCCATCTTGGCTCCCCATGGAGCAGTAAACACACTTACCACCACAATGCATGCAACGGCGGGTAAATAGACAAATCCCAAAGAGCCTGCCGGCAAATTCGGGTTACCCCAACTGCCATACATATATCCAATCGTCGCAGCAGCAGCTATTGGAAATCCCAAGCCTGAAGAGGTGGCCATTGCCACGTGGGGTTTGACATTGCACCAGAGCATGAAGGGCACCGTAATAAACGCACCCCCAGCACCTACTAAGCTGGCAAGCACTCCAGTGAATGTGCCAAAAGAAAATAAGCCAGCTGGTCCTGGTAATTCCCTGCCGGCTTTAGGCTTCTTATTCAGAAGCATCTGAATCGAAGTGTAGACAATAAAAAGGGCAAAAAAGAATGAGAGCCATGAGGTTTTTAATGCCTCAAAGAGTTCGCTACCGCCAACCAGGCCGCCGAAAACCATTCCAGGGCTGAGTGAGGCAACCAGCTTCCAATCAATCGAGCTGTGTTTGTGATGCGCCCATATTGCAGAAGTGGTTGTAAACAGAATGGTTGCCATTCCGGTGGCGATTGCCATATGCACAATCACCGTTTGGCTGAAGCCTAGGTGATTGAAAACCAAAATCATAAAGGGTACAAGAATCATGCCGCCGCCGATACCAAGAAGCCCGGCTAAAAATCCTGCGATACCACCGCACAACATTAACATCAAGATATCGCTTAGTAACATGAATTCCCCGCCTTAGCCGCTAGGCCGTCATCCTGAACCCTAAGGTTCAAGGTGGAACGGCTACTCTGCTTCGGGTGCATTAAGAGGTTCAGGGAGTAACCAAGTCTAAGTTGGCACTGTGAACTTTCGAAACGCTCACGCCTACAAGGTAAAGATCGTTCCGGATGCTTGCGCATCGGTTCAAGGAACTATTGGCCTTGGCGAACCAGGCAGGGAAAGGGTTTGCATCAACGCGTCCACTTGTTCTTCAAGTTCACGAATTTCTGCTTGAAGACGAGTAACTTCGTCAGAACTAACATTTGTAGAGGCACCTACTTGGACTTGATTCTTTTGTAGCGTAATCAGGTCACCAGCAATTTTGAGTGCAGCCATCATGCTAGCGCGTTCAATACTGCGGTTACCGCCTCCAATAGCCAGTTGAATTTGCTCATCAACCAATACGCAAGCTGCGCGTAGTAATGGCTCATGTTCAACACTGGTGGCTAAAGTGATTTTCTGTCCTGCAAGAGTTACTTCAATGCGTTGTTGGCTCACTATCGTCCTCTGGTCTGGTAGGTGGAATAGTTTCGCCAAGCAAATTTAGCTGGCGACCATCATGTTGTTCTGGCAAACGACTCAAGATGTGTTGAATGCGTTTTTGTGCATCCTCGATCTTGCCTTCAAGCTGAACTCGGTTTTGATGCAAGTTTTTTACGGCATCAGTAGCGGCTTGAACTTTTTCAGATACACGTCTAATCGATGCGGAAAGGGCATCCAATACCGGATCAGCTTGGCTAGAGGAAGGAGGGGTTTGCTCATACATATTGGCATTGTATCCTCGAGTTAGGCCTAATGCTAAGGCTTGTAATGATTCTTAGGCCTCTGGGTCTAGCCATAGCATTAACCTAAGCTGCTGATTTTGAAGCCATCCCCTTATTTTCCTTACCGATAGGAATAACTGACGCCGGCAAAGATATTGGATCCCATATTGTTATACCCGTATACGGTTTGATATTGCACGTTAGTAACGTTATTCCAGCGAGCAAATGCTTTCCAATTTCGATCAATTTCGTAACTTCCATAGATACCGAGCAAGGTGTAAGAGCCATTGGTGTAGGTAGTTGAATTATCAAGCGTATCAAATGTTTGCCCTGTATAAGTCACATTAGTGCCTAAATTCACTTTGCCCTGGCGGTACTCAATCGCTATATTGGATGTCAGTTTGGCGCGTCTTGGTAAGTAGAAGTTTGTATTTTGATCTATGGCGTGTAAATAATCGACTGAGCCTTTCAGTAAAAAATTCCCTACATAGGTACTTGATCCACCGGATAGGCCTTTAATCATGACTGATCCAAGGTTAATTGGCATACATGCTGAGCCTAAAAGACAGGGATTCGCAGGGTTACTTAAAGTAGGCTCGATATAGTTAGAAATTTTATTTTGGTACGCAACTAATTTATTACTAGAAATTTTGTTTTCGTATGTCAATCCTACTTCCATATTCTGACTCGTCTCCGGCACTAAATTGGGATTAGCTTGCCCTGGGTAATACATATCGTTGAAGGTGGGGACGCGATAACCGGTGTTGTAGTTGATGTTGGTGCGCCATTGAGGCGTAATAAAGTAACCATAAGCTGCACCTCCGGTAGTCTTTGAATTAAAGCTGGTAATGGTGTCGTTGCGAAGTGAGAAGGTGGCTAAATGATTGCCTCGTTTCAAATCGTATGACCCAGCTATAGAGTTCGTATATCGTTTTTGATCGACAGAGCAATTGATGCCGTAATAAGAGATGCAGCCGGTCACGTTATCTGAGTTATTTACATATACGTATTGATTGCGGCGTTCTGCAAGTAATTGAAGCGTATCAGATCCCACTTTAATCGTGTTTTGCCATAAAAAATCGTATTCAGGCATATTGATGACGTCATTGGCTGAGTTTGAACCAACACCAGACCAAAGTAATTGTTGGGAGTTGGATACTGCACTCGCTTGAAAGTTGCTTTCCCAAATCTCATTAATTTTATTTTTACTGTAGCCAGTAAAGGTAGAAAAGCGATTTACTTGTTGACCGTAAAAAGGCACATAGTTATCACCCACATTCATAATCTGATAGGTGGACTGAGAAGTGCTATTGGGGTATTGGTAACTATTGGATGTGGCAAATATTTTTACACCCAGCTCTTGACCGGTTTGCCATTCTTGCGAAAACTGTGCTGTTGTTCCTAGACGCGTATAGCTGGTCGCCCCAGATGGGAAGACACAGCCATAATTGTTGGGGTTTTGAGTAGTACAGGGGTTGTTGCTAGCGACTGTATTGAATCCTGCCGAATGCTCTTGACTAAATCCGACAGAGTATTTTGTCTTGTTGACATCACCTAATGAGCCAGTAACAGCGGCATTATTAATGCTGGTTCCATAAGACCCATAGCCTGAGGAAGCAGTAAATTGAGTGGGTCCACCACCATTCTTGGTAAATATTTGGATCACGCCACCAATTGCATTTGCCCCATAGAGAGTGCTTTGTGCTCCAAAAATAATTTCAATATGGTCAATTAATGCCAATGGAATTTGATTAAGAATTGGGCCGCCTGCAGCAGAAGAGTCAATTCTGACGCCATCAATTAGCAATAAGCTTTGACCATTACTAGTGCCACGGAGATTTACGCCGGTTAAGTTGCCACTGCCGCCATAACCAGAGATCTGAATACCGCGCTGTTGTTGTAATAAGTCTGCCAAGCTAGTTTGTGCGGCCTGTGCAATCTCCTCTGGACCAATGTAGACAAAGTCAGCGAGAACATCTTCCGCTTTTGTCGGGGTTCTTGTTGCAGTCACAATAATGGGGTTGAGCGGGGTCTGGGGTGCGCTCACAGATACATTGTTTTGTGCAAATACTGGGAATGCATAGATAGATATTGCCGTGCCGCAAATTAGGGCAAGCCTTTTGGTACTGAACTGCTGTTCCATTTAAAACTTTCTGTTGTCGATTGCCCAGCTAACTTCCCCGTTAGTTGGGTCGAACAGAATTTCTCGCGCAGGAGTTCAGGCGTCAATTTGGCGTCGGATCGAGAGATAGGGCGCTGTCATCGGCGCGCGAAGGTCCCCGTCCGCAAAATTCCACCTGTCTTGGCCGGTATCCGGGCTAGTAAATCTCAGAATCTGGCCTTCCCATGCGAATGACGCGCACAGTGGCTTTGTCAGATTCCTGACACTTTTACCTAGATAAAAGTGCATTTACTTACCGTTGCGGGGGCAGCACACGTTTAGTGTTTCCCGTTTAACTCTATTGCACTGCAATAAAGCACCACGACCCTACAATTCTAGCCCAGGTCTTGGGGTCTTTCCTACTTTTTGCACCAAAAAAGCCTACAATATGGGGTCTAGGATGAAGGATTCATGACTGTATTAGATGCCCGCATTAGATAAGCACCCCGAAAAAAACCTGATTCGCCTTCAGCTGAGTCAAAACTCAGTCCTAAAAAGCTTAGATCCGGAAGTAATGGCCGATTTAGAGCGTCATTTAGAGGTCTCGGATCTCAAAAAGTCAGAAATTTTGCTGCACCAGGGTGACCATCAAATGGAGCAGTACTTCGTATTGGATGGAATCCTGAAGCGCATCGTTTCTAGCGCTGATGCTAAAGAGATGATTTTGCGTTTTGCAATCGAAAAGGATATTGAAACGAGCTATGCTGCCTGGCGTTTGAAGACCGCCGCACCCTATAGCATCGCCTGCGTTACCAAGGCCCGTGTAGCCCGGATGCCCCTCAAGAAATGGGCTGAATTCCTGGAGCTGCACAAGCCCTTAAAGGAAAGTTTTGAGTTTGAGGTAATGCGTCTGATGAGCGAGATCATGGCCCATACGATCACCCTGCACATGCTTGATGCCCCTGGTCGGGTAGAGCGCTTTCTCCGTAAATACGAGGACTTATTTGAGCTCCTGCCTAAAAAGGAGCTTGCCGCTTATCTCAACCTCTCCCCGGAGACCCTGAGCCGCCTCAAAACAAAGCACAAAGAGCTTTTTATCTAAGCTGAGCACCCTGTATTTACAGGATTTAGGGGGAAATTGACCGAAGTCAATGATGAACTCCCACCCCAAGCCTAATATTCACCTCTGCCTAAGCGGGGCATTGAAACCCGTTGTGCGATTAATAACTTAATTGGAGACATTAGCGAAAGCTAAAATTGCGTCAGCCCTCACCGAGCGCTCCTGCAATTCATATAAAAATTTCTATGACAACTGACAACCAAAACACACAATTAACTGATGGCTTTCACCTCGTTATTGATGCCCTCAAAGCAAATGACCTCGACACCATTTTCGGTCTCGTTGGTATTCCTATTACCGACCTCTGCCGTTTGGCTCAAGCGGAAGGTTTGCGTTTTATTGGTTTCCGTCACGAGCAACATGCTGGTAATGCAGCTGCTATCGCCGGATACATGACTCAAAAACCTGGTATTTGCATGACTGTTTCTGCACCCGGTTTCTTAAACGGCTTAACCGCGTTAGCAAATGCAACTGTTAACTGCTTCCCTATGATTTTGATTTCTGGCTCAAGTGAACGTGAGATCGTTGACTTGCAGCAGGGCGATTACGAGGAGATGGATCAGCTCAATGCAGCGAAGCCCTATTGCAAAGCAGCCTATCGTATTAATCATATTGAAGATATCGGTATTGGGTTTGCTCGCGCCATTCGTGCTGCTGTTTCTGGTCGTCCAGGCGGCGTGTATTTGGATTTGCCAGCACAGCTGCTTGCACAAACTATGCCGGTTGAGGAAGCAAAGAAATCCATCTTCAAGGTGATTGATCCAGTACCACGTCAGATCCCTGCGGCTGATGCAGTTGAGCGTGCATTGAACGTATTGAAAGGGGCTAAGCGTCCTTTGATTCTCTTGGGTAAAGGCGCGGCCTACGCACAAGCAGATAAAGAGATTCGTGATTTGATCGAGAAGTCCGGAATTCCTTATTTACCAATGTCGATGGCAAAAGGTTTGTTACCTGACAATCATCCACAATCTGCTTCTGCAGCCCGTTCATTTGTTTTGGCGGAGGCTGATGCAGTGATGTTGGTTGGCGCACGCTTGAACTGGTTACTTGCACACGGTAAGGGTAAGACATGGGGCAAAGATCCTAAGAAATTTATTCAGATCGATATTCAGGCAAACGAAGTCGATAGCAACGTGCAAATCGATGCTCCATTGATCGGCGATATTGGTTCATGCGTTGGCGAGCTCTTGAAGGGTATTGCAGCTGTTCCTAAGCCAAGCGCTGAGTGGGTTAATGCAATCAATGAAAAGAAAGATAAGAACTTAGCGAAGATGGCTGAGACCTTGGCTAAGGAAGTATCGCCAATGAACTTTCATGGTGCATTGCGTGCGATTCGTGATGTGATCAAAAAGAATCCAGATGTGAACTTGGTAAACGAGGGTGCAAACACACTCGACTTTTGCCGTGCGATTGTGGATATGTACAAGCCACGTAAGCGTTTTGACTCTGGCACTTGGGGAATTATGGGTATCGGCATGGGTTACGCCATTGGTGCCGCAGTCACAAGTGGCTTGCCAACAGTTGCAGTAGAGGGTGATAGCGCATTCGGCTTTAGCGGCATGGAGTTAGAGACTATTTGCCGTTATAACTTGCCCATTACGACTGTTGTATTCAATAACAACGGCGTATACCGTGGCACGGATAAGAATCCTACTGGTGGTGCTGATGTGGCTCCAACAGTATTCATTAAAGATGCGCGTTACGACAAGATGATGGAAGCATTTGGTGGAGTGGGTTATTACGTGACTACCCCAGCAGAATTAGAAGCGGCCTTAACAGAAGCGATTGCTGCCGGTAAACCAGCCCTCATCAATGCCATTATTGATGAAACTGCAGGTACTGAGAGTGGGCGTTTAACGAATTTGAACCCATCCTCAGCAGCTGCTAAGAAATAAGATTTGAAATCTGATTTTCAGTAATAAAAGGTTAATATTTTTAGACTAAATTAAGCAACAAATAAGAAACACTCAAGGAGAAACACACATGACTAAACCATTAGACGGTATTCGTATTATTGACTTCACCCACGTCCAGGCAGGTCCTGCCTGTACCCAGTTATTGGCTTGGTATGGCGCCGACGTAATCAAAGTTGAGCGTCCAGGCTCTGGCGATGTAACCCGCAGCCAATTGCGCGATATTCCGGGTGCCGATGCTTTGTACTTCACTATGCTCAACGGCAATAAGCGCTCTTTGACACTCGACACTAAGACTCAAGAAGGTAAAGAAGTTTTAGAGAAGATGATCAAGACATCTGACGTCATGGTTGAGAACTTCGGTCCTGGTGCTTTGGATCGTATGGGATTTTCTTGGGCCCGTATTCAAGAGTTGAACCCAAAAATGATTTTGGCTTCTGTAAAAGGCTTTAGCGATGGCCACTCATATGAAGATTTGAAAGTATATGAGAACGTTGCTCAGTGTGCTGGTGGTGCAGCTTCTACAACTGGTTTCTGGGATGGTCCTCCTACTGTTTCTGCTGCAGCTTTAGGCGATTCGAATACGGGTATGCACTTGGCGATTGGTATTTTGACTGCATTGATGCAGCGGGATAAAACTGGCCGTGGTCAAAAAGTTTCTTGCTCAATGCAAGATGCTGTATTGAACTTGTGCCGTGTGAAGTTGCGCGATCAACAACGTTTGGACAAAATTGGTTATTTGGAAGAGTATCCACAGTACCCACACGGTTCATTCACTGACGTAGTTCCACGCGGCGGTAACGCTGGTGGTGGCGGTCAGCCTGGCTGGGTATTGAAGTGTAAGGGTTGGGAAACCGATCCAAACGCATACATCTACTTCACTATTCAAGGCCACGCTTGGGAGCCTATTACTAAGGCCATCGGCAAACCAGAATGGGCAACTGATCCAGCGTATATGACTGCTGAAGCTCGTCAAGATAAGATTTTTGACATCTTCGCAACGATTGAAGATTGGCTGAAAGACAAGACTAAATATGAAGCTGTGGATATTCTCCGCAAGTTTGATATTCCATGTGCACCAGTTTTCTCTATGAAAGAATTGGCTGCTTCACCTGACCTGCGTAAGAGCGGCTCAATCGTTGAAGTGGACCACAAAGTACGTGGTAAGTATTTGACTATCGGTAGCCCAATCAAGTTCTCTGATTTGGAAATCGAAGTGAAGCCATCTCCTGTATTGGGTGAGCACACTGATGAAGTGTTGGCTGACCTTGGCTATAGTGCTGATGACATCACCAAGCTACACGCTGCTAAAGCAGTTTAATAACGAGTATTAACTAGCAATATCTTGAAGGCGCTCCTGGTGAGCGCCTTTTTTTATTCCAAGAATCAAAAGAAAAACAGAGCATGAAAATTGCTATAGACTAATCGTATGAATACCAATATTGATTTGTGCAAACTCGTGGAGTGCATTGGCGATGCCATGGTGGTTGCCGATGCCAATGAACGAATCGTTTTGTGGAATCCTGCGGCTACCCGTATCTTTGGTTACTCAGAGCAAGAAGCTCTAGGGAGTACCCTGGACTTAATCGTCCCAGAGCGTCAGCGCCAAAAACACAATGAGGGTTACAGCAAGTCGATGGAGACGGGTACCACTCGTTATGGGACTTCTTTATTGAAGGTGCCAGCTAAACATAAAGATGGTGGCACGCTCTCGATTGCTTTCAGCGTAGGGATGCTATTTGATAGCAATGGGAAGGCTAGCGGGGTGGTGGCGGTCATTCGGGATGAAACCGCGCGCTTTGCGGAGGAGCGGGCCCTGAAAAAGCGCATTTCTGACCTTGAAAATCCCCAGCCCTAACCACATATAGTCCTAGTTATGGCCAACAAAGGCAAATAAGGGATTTATGCCCAATCATTGGGCATATTTTATTTACCCTGAATTCCCACTGGTAAAATTGCCCCAATTCAATATTTCATTCTTATTAGGACTTAAATCATGGCAAAAGCACTAGAAGGGGTCAAAATCCTCGACTTTACGCACGTTCAATCTGGACCGACTTGTACTCAGTTACTCGCTTGGTTTGGCGCAGATGTGATCAAGGTAGAAAAATCCGGAGAAGGGGATGCAACCCGCGGTCAATTGCGTGACATTCCTGATGCCGATAGTTTGTATTTCACGATGCTCAATCACAACAAGCGTTCCATCACTGTCAATACTAAAACCCCCAAGGGTAAAGAAATTTTAGAGCGCCTCATTAAAGAGTGCGACGTCTTGGTAGAGAACTTTGCACCAGGCGCGCTCGATCGGATGGGTTTTTCTTGGGAGCGGATTCAAGAGCTTAATCCCATGATGATTCTGGCTTCGGTTAAAGGATTTGGTCCTGGGCCTTATGAGGATTGCAAGGTATATGAGAACGTTGCGCAATGCGCAGGTGGTTCTGCATCCACTACGGGTTTTGATGATGGCCCTCCGATGGTTACCGGAGCACAGATCGGAGATAGTGGTACCGGTTTGCATTTGGCACTGGGGATCGTGACAGCACTCTATCAGCGCACACATTCTGGCCGTGGCCAAAAGGTCTTAGCAGCCATGCAAGATTCAGTTCTGAACCTGTGTCGCGTAAAGTTACGTGACCAGCAGCGCTTAGAGCGCAATGGCATCATGAAAGAGTATCCACAGTTCCCGAACGGAGAGTTTGGTGAGGCCGTTCCTCGTGCTGGTAATGCTTCTGGTGGCGGTCAGCCCGGTTGGATTTTGAAGTGTAAGAACTGGGAGAAGGACCCCAACTCATACATCTATGTAGTAGTCCAAGCCCCCGTATGGGAAGCGATTTGCAAAGTCATCGGTCGCGAAGACTGGATTACCGATGTGCGTTTTGCATCTCCAATGGCACGCTTGCCACATTTAATGGAAATCTTTGGCGAGATCGAAAAATGGACCATGACCTTGAGCAAGTTTGAGGTAATGGATATCTTGAATAAATATGACGTACCTTGTGGCCCTATTTTGTCCATGAAAGAAATCGCTGAAGAACCTTCATTGCGTGCTACTGGCACCGTTGTCGAAGTCGATCATCCGATTCGGGGCAAGTACCTGACTGTGGGTAACCCCATTAAGATGTCCGATAGCCCAACTGAAGTGACTCGTTCACCTTTGCTTGGTGAGCATACCAATGAGATATTGAGTGAACTTGGATATACCAATGATGAGCTAAATCAATTACATCACGATAAGGTAATCTAAGATGCGGGTAGCATTGATTGGGAGTGCGGATTTTGGTAAAGCGGCTTTAGACGCTTTTTTAGATCGTGGCGATGAAGTCGTCGCGGTCTTTTGTCCACCAGATAATCCCAAATCAACTAAACCTGAAGTGCTCAAAGAAGCGGCGCTGGCGAGAGGCTTAAACCCCTTGCAGTTCACCTCCTTAAAGGGGGCAGAGGCTGCTCAGGCCATGATTGATAGCCAGGCAGATATCTGTGTCATGGCTTACGTGCTGCAATTTGTCCCCCAAGAGCTCTGCAAGATTCCAACCCATGGCACCATTCAATATCACCCCTCCTTATTGCCGAAATATCGAGGTCCTAGCGCGATTAATTGGGCGATTGCTTTGGGTGAAGAGAAGACTGGTTTGACCATCTTCCGTCCATCAGATGGTTTAGATGAAGGCGAAGTGATCTTGCAAAAAGAAGTGGCGATTGGTCCTAATGACACTTTAGGCAGTATCTACTTTGACCATCTTTTTCCAGTTGGTGTTAAAGCATTACTAGAAGCTGCTGACTTAGTAGTAGCGGGCAAGCATCAAGAAATACCTCAAGACGAATCAAGTGCAAACTACGAAGGTTGGTTTGATGCAAACGCGGCACAAATTCATTGGGCCATCCATATTAGTCAAATCTATAACCTGATTCGTGCTTGCAATCCTGCACCTGGCGCCTGGACCAAGTTTGGTGAGCAAAAAGTGCAGATCTACGATTGCCATAAGCATGTAGCTGCCACCTTTGGTGCTGTTAAAGGTAAGCCTGGTGAAGTGACGCAAATTACTTTAGATTCATTCTTCATCAACTGCCATGGTGGACAGATTGAAGTCCTCAAAGCTAAGGGTGCAGCGGGTAAGGTGACTGGTGCTGAGTTGGCTAAAGAGTTAAACCTGCAGGTTGGGCAGTTCTTCGTTTTATAGAGCGCCTGCTATCGAATGACTGCTTATGTTTAATTTCGATCTGACTAATGGCTATGTAGTGCTGAGAATTATTTGTGGCTTATTCATGCTGCCGAATGCATTTGCAAAACTACGCAATCCTGATGCTTCTGTAGGCTTTTTCAAATCTGCTGGATTTGTACACCCTCATTTATTGGTTTACTTTACGATTATTTTTGAAATTGTTGTTGGTATTTCATTAGTCATTGGTATTTTGGCAACCTATGCAGCAGGGCTTACTGCCGCTTTTATGTTTGTTGCTGCTTATGTAGATTACAAAGTCCATAAGACTTGGTTGTGGACTAATCACGGGTGCGAGTATCCCTTGTTTTGGGGTATTTGCGCATTGATAGTGGCGTTCAACATATGATCCTGGCAACGCTTATTTAGTTGTTCACTCTCATCCCATATTGCTTACGTAGGAACCCAAAGATCGTTTAGAGTCATCGAATCTTATTTCTATACTCACATTTATGTAATAAGACTTTTGATAGATATTGGAGCGCATGAATAAATCTTTGCTGGACAATATTGCATGGCATGCTTTAAATGGCCTACATCGCCCATTTTCATCCGGAGGATCCACGGCAAAGAGATATGTAAAAGGGTTTTCGCCCATCGTTGGCTATGAATCTTATGAGAACCCTGATTTTTCAGCCTTACAGCTGCAGTGCGATATTGGGGAGCATCTTTACTGCTCAGGATGGACAGGATTAGCAGTAGAGGGTTGGGAAGTACTTGCCGATACTTCTGCCTCTTTAATGATTTGGGAGCAGGCGATACCAGAGCTTAACCCTGCATTGCCTATTCAAACCCTTCAAGAAAAAGACCTTTCGCAGGTACTGGAGTTGGCAGCGCTTGCCCATCTTGATCCATTTGGGCCAAGAGCAATGGAGTTAGGTGCTTTCTTGGGAATTTTTTCGGGAGATCGCCTAGTCGCAATGGGCGGAGAAAGAATGGCTGTAAAAGGCTTTAGGGAAATCAGCAGCGTTGCCACACATCCAGAGTATCAAGGCAGGGGCTATGCTCGCAGCTTAATGGGGGCTTTGATGCGCAAACAGATGCTCAGCAAGGAAATACCCTTTCTTCATGTTATGGTTGAGAATATTCATGCTCATGCTATATACGAACGAATGGGCTTTACTACCTACAAAGAAATTCCAGTGCGAGTGATTGCTAGAGTTAAATAGTGCTATTCCTGAATTAAAGAAAATAAAATACTTCAAATGGCTATCCTAAATCCTATAAAAATGATCTACAGAAATCCCAAATGAATTTATTTCATGGGGCCTCCAGTTTTATAGTACTTTTTCTATCTTTAATTTTGGCCGTACTCTTATTACGTCGTTGCAAAGTGATTGAGGCTGATCAGAATCCGATATTTTCAAAGTTGCTCACATCATTTGTTTTGCCCGTCTTTATTTTTAGTCAAGTCGCTAATTTACAAGTTGAGTATTCTTATTTATTTTTCGGCGCGGCCATTCTCATATCTGAATTAATCACGGGGATCGCTTCATGGGCAACAGGAAAATGGATTTTACGATTGGATAGGCCAAGTACTGGGGCCTTTATCTTAGGAAGCACTTTTGGTAGCGTCTCTCAAATTGGCAATGCCTTTTTAAAAGTAGTCTTTGATAATAATGCTGCAGTAAGTGCAATGGGAGTAGTAACCGGTCAATTTGGTGTAGGTTTACCAGTGAACATTGTCGGCCCAGTAGTCGCTAAATCTTTTGGAGACGTTGAAAGTAAACATTCTTTATTTGGATTAATAAAGTCCATTTTCATGAATCCACCAACCATTGCTTTGATCTTGGGGGTTTTATGGAATAGGTTAAATATTCCATCTGATGGTTTTATCGTGAAGATGCTGTTTGAGGGGCTCAATGTTGTGAGTGCTTCCATGACTTTTTTAGTGGCAGTGATCATTGGCCTATCTTTAAAGTCCATTCAGATGAAAGGAATTTGGATAGTTTTAATCTTGGCTGCCTTTTTTCAACTGGCATTGCAACCCTTTATTACTTATGGCATTTTTAGTATCCTAAATGAGCAAAATGCGCATCATCAAGCGACACTATTTTTATCGGCAATGCCTGCAACACCTTTAGCGGTAGTATTTTGTGCACGCTACGGCGCTAACCCTCAACTTGCTAGCCAAATCGTTATATTTACCTGTATTTTGAGCCTCATCTCCATTCCCATTGTCAGTTTATTTATATAGCCAACGATTACTCTGAAGACCAAAATGACGGGCCGCTATGCAGCCATTCTTAAATACTCAGGAAAAGAATTAAAAAGCTATAGACCCATCAAAATAGGTGATAGGGCTAAATCTCTAGGTTATCAATCAAGCGGGTTTTACCAAGCTTGGCGGCCGTGAGAATCACGAGTGGTTCACCAGTCTGTAGACTTTCGTTGGAAGCGGGAGCTAAGTCACTTTGCTGTCGAATGGCAATGTAATCCGGTTGCCAGCCACGTCCTGCAAGCGTGGCAACGGCCTTCTTTTCAATATCTGAGAGTGCCTGGGTATTGCGTTCTGGTAACTGCAGAACTTGTTCACGTACCTCTTGAAGTGCTCTTTGCAGTTCCGGCGCTTCTGCACGTTCTTCAACAGATAGGTAGCCGTTCCGAGAGGAGAGGGCCAAGCCATCATCAGCACGAATGGTTTCGCCAGGAACGATATTGACTGGCAAAGCAAATTGTTTTGCCATTTGACGAATGATCATCAGTTGTTGGTAATCTTTTTTGCCAAATACCGCAAACTTAGGCTCTACACAAGAGAAAAGTTTCAGAACAACCGTACAAACCCCCTTAAAGAAGCCGGGACGAAATTCACCTTCGAGGATATCCCCGAGCTGCTGCGGTGGGTCTACGCGATATTCTTGTGGCTGTGGGTATAGATCGCGCTCAGTTGGGGCGAACAGAATATAGACACCTTCTTTTTCCAGCTTATCAATATCGGCCTGCATGGTACGAGGGTAGCTCTCAAAATCTTCATTCGGACCAAATTGCAGGCGGTTAACGAAGATGCTCGCGACTACGGGATCGCCATGTTGGCGTGCCAGTCGCATGAGCGACAAATGGCCTTCATGCAGGTTGCCCATCGTTGGGACAAATGAAGCACGATTTTGACCGCGTAAATGATCGCGCAATTCTTGAATATCGCTAATAATTTTCATGCAACAGGGGTATAGGCAAGGCGCACGTATATTGGTGCATACGGCTCAGCTTGCGTAACTTCAATCAATGCTTCCCGCGAAAGTTCAAGTAAGGCAATGAAATTCACAATGATTACGGGAATACCATTGCCAGATTTGATAGCCTCTTCAAACAATTCCCCAAATTCGACAAAGCGCGTGCTTTGCAAGCGACGCAAGATGCGGGTCATGAAGTCACGCACGGATAATTCTTCGCGAGTGATGGTGTGATGTTGGGTAAGTTTCGCGCGATGAATCACATCACGCCATGCCATTTGTAAGTCATCTGCGTTTACGTCAGGCCAAGTAATCGCAACCGTAGTGTCTACAAAGCCATGCGCGACCTGGAAGTCACGACCTTGCTGTGGAATTTGATCAAGCTCTTGTGCTGCAAGCTTCATACGCTCGTATTCCAGTAAGCGACGGACTAGTTCGGCACGTGGATCATCTACTTCTTCTTCGCTATCTGCCTTCTTCATTGGCAGCAGCATGCGAGATTTAATTTCAATCAACATGGCGGCCATTAATAAATACTCGGCGGCAAGCTCAAGATTTGTATGGCGAATCTGATCGATGTAGCTTAGGTATTGCTGAGTAACTTGCGCCATCGGAATATCAAGTACATTGAAATTCTGCTTACGAATGAGGTATAGCAAAAGATCTAATGGGCCTTCAAAGGCCTCTAGAAAAACTTCTAACGCATCTGGTGGAATATAGAGGTCGGTAGGGAGCTTAAAGAGAGGTTCGCCATAGAGTTTGGCGAACGCTTCCGACATCCCGTCAGTTACTGATGGGGTGCTATCTAATAAATCGGATATTGGCTGAGTACTAGGCTCAGTCATTCGAATAAACGTAGCCGCGTTGCTTTAACTTGGCAGCTTTGGCGCGGCGCTGATCTTCAACGGTAAGCGGTTCTTTGTCCCATAGCAGCGCACGACCAGCTTGCTGGTCTGACTCGAGATGGGGTTTCTCGGACTTGAGTTCACTTAAGAACTGGGTGAATTCAGATAGATATCTTGCCATGACATTTCCTAAAATACTCAATAAATTCAATGGCTTATGGTAATAATTCCCAAAAGTCATTTAGGGACTACACCCACCATTATAGGGGCTTTTTATAGGGTTTTTTACAAGTTTGCGGCTAGCAAAGCCTCAATTTGAGGGGCTTCCACACGGGTCATCAGGTGCTTGTAGGCCTTGATGGGATTCTTACTGGAAAGTGGGGTATTAATATCGCCCCAAGAAAGCGGAGGCAGGCAGAAGAATTCTTCTACTCCAGCCGCCACTTGGGGGATGACTGGCTTGAGGTAAAGACTGAGCATCCGGAAGGCTTCTAAAGTAACGGAGCAGACGCCTTGCAATTCTGCTTCACGTACTGGATCTTTGGCGATTTCCCAAGGTTTGTTCTCATCTACAAAACCATTGACCTTATCTGCTAGCTCCATGATAGTGCGCAATGCTTTTGCGTATTCGCGTCCTTCATACAGCTCAGCAATTTTTTCACTCGCTGCAGCAATCTCTTGAAGTAACGCATTATTCATCGCCGCATCCGAAACTACACCGTCAAAACGCTTGACTAAGAAACCAGCGCTGCGACTTGCAATGTTGATGTACTTACCCAATAAATCGCTATTAACCCGTGCAACAAAATCTTGTAGATTTAAATCTAAATCTTCCATGCTGTCATTGAGTTTGGTTGCGAAATAATAACGGAACCACTCAGGATTAAAGCCGCATTCAATCACACTATTGGCGGAGATTAATGTGCCACGGGATTTACTCATCTTCTCGCCATCAACTGTTAAGAAGCCATGAGCAAACACATTGGTTGGAGTGCGATAGCCCGCAAACTGGAGTGTTGCTGGCCAGAATAGGGTGTGGAAATACAAAATATCTTTGCCAATGAAATGGTATTGCTCAGTAGTCGTATCAGGCTTGACCCACTCATCAAAGTTCAGACCTTTGGCTTGGCAGTAATTGAGGAAACTGGCATAGTAACCAATAGGGGCATCGAGCCAGACGTAGAAGTACTTGCCTGGGGCATCAGGAATTTCAAAGCCGAAATACGGAGCATCGCGGGAGATATCCCAATCGCCTAATTTACTTTCACCGGGTTGGCCAACCCACTCTTTCATTTTATTGCGTGCTTCTGGCTGCAGCGGTGTTTTAACTTGAGTCCACTCACGCAAGAAATTTTCGCAACGAGGATCAGACAACTTAAAGAAGTAGTGATCAGAT
>CAIMPQ010000081.1 GCA_903843315.1 uncultured beta proteobacterium | reverse complement strand
TGAATCGGCTGCTACCCTCTAGTGGAGCGCCCGCTTTCTGCAGGACTTTCCAAACAGTCAGCCTGCCTGGGACCTTAGGGCCAATGCACTTCAGAATGTAGGTGATCGCTATTCCGCTCTTTTAATCTATGAAGATATCAATCGCTATCACCCAAAAGATCCTAGAACTCAACAAGAAATTATCCAAATTTTGCTGGATATGGGTATCCCTCACCTTGCTTTGGATTTAATTGACAAGCAAGGCTGGAATGCTAGTCCAGAGCAGAAATTGCGGGCAATGCGGAACTCCGGAGCCGTAGACCTTCGTTGGGCTGTTGCAGACTCGGCAGTAGCGCCTTATCGCTTTATAGCTGTGGATGCAGGCATTCAATCACTGACTAAATCCTTAGCTTACGCAAAATCCATCGGCGCTGCCGAGGATCAAATCTTTGCAATAGAGTGTGATTTGATCGTCGCGTATAACAAAAGAAATGAATGGGATAAATCACTGGCACTTTATGACAAACTCATTGCAGGTGGCAAGACGGTGCCTGATTACGCATTACTAGCAGTAGCCTCCAGCTATAGCGCTAAGCATCAATATGTAAAAGCAGGAGAGATTCTTCAAACACTATTCAAGAAAAATCCGGATGACCTAGATGTGCAATTAGCTTTGTACTTTAACTACGTAGATCAGGACCAGTTTTCCCAAGCTAAGTCTATGCTTGAAAAATTAACTGCTCAACTTAAAGTTCACCCAAAGTATCTGTCTCACCGCGACTTTGACTACACCAGTGCGATGATTGAAGCAGTAAGCTTTGAGTCTTATCAAGAAAAATATCACGCAGCTGATAAAAAATTGATTCCATTATTAAGTGAAATTCCCTCGAATGCGGATTTACTCAAAACTGCGGGTAGTGTGCGCGAAGCCCAGGGAATGTCTGAAGCAGCCGCTGATTTTTATTCGATTGCATTAAAGCAAGACCCGCAAGATGTGGAAGCTAAAATTGGCTATGCCAATGCCAGAATGAGTCAAGGAGATATACCCACCTTCTTAAACACCGTGAATGAGTTAAAACCAGGCTATTCAGACATTAGTGCGGTTAAAAATGCGGTTGAAAGAATGGATTCTTACAAAGAAGGTTATGTCACGGGAAATTTTGTTCTGGGTAATGGTGACTATGGCTCTCAAACAAACAATAACCGCACAAGTGATTTACGTGTCTATAGTGCGCCGATTGACGAGAACTTCCGGGGTTTTGCCCGCTACCGTGATTTAAATAGCGGTCCTGCAATTCCGGTGACCGATCAAGGGGTTGGTGCTGGCGTTCAATACACCGGCCTCAATCAAGAGCTTGAAGTTGAAGTGGGGAGCGCTGGATATTTTCGTGCTGAAGGAACCCAAACCTTGAATGATCATTGGGCTGTAAGTGCTTCTTATGAGAAGAATGCTTTCTATCTATTCCCGGGATCACTTTATGCCACATATGGAGGTAACGTAGGTGGACTGAATCTAAACTGGAAGAATGGTGACTTTACTGAGGCGACACTTGGCTATCGATATTGGGCGCTGCCAGACAATAATAGACAGCAAATCTTTAGCTCTGTAAATCAACGACTACTTACAGAATATAACTACAAATTAGATGTAACGGGATGGATCGGCAACCAACAAAATACGAATTCTAACGTGAGTTATTTTTCTCCAATCAATCAAACAGAATATTCGGGTACTTTGAATCTCAGATTGCTCCAATGGCGAGATATTGAAACTAAAAAATATGACTTCTGGCATCGCTTATATACATCCTATGGTGTGGTAACTCAGTCTGGTTATGTCACTTTACCCATGAATAGCTATGGTTATGGTCAAGACTTTAATGTTGGCGATAAAAGAACGCTCAGCTGGGGCGTTGGTAGAACAAGTTTTCCATTCAATGGCGTTAAATCAAGCTATACCACTGGATACCTCAATTTTGAGTCGCGGTTCTAAATGAAAAAAATTAAATACCTTCTGTGCGCTCTTGCCCTACTGAGTAATGTGGCCTGGGGAGCGAAAGACTTCAAGGTCTTAAGTTTTCATGACATCGTGCAAAAAATGACGATCACTTCTGAGCCTGATGATGTGAGTGCGGATAACCTGATTAACTACTTCTCTTGGCTAAAAGCGAACGGCTATACCGTGATTTCGATTCAAGATGTGATGAATGCTAAAAATGGTGGCAAGCCATTGCCAGATAAAGCGATTGTTCTCACCTTCGATGATGGCTATAAGAGCTTCTATACCTATGTTTTACCGCTATTAAAGGCCTTTAACTATCCGGCAACCTTGGCTATTGTGGGCTCATGGCTTGAAGTACCTGAGAATGGCACCGTTTTTTATGCTGGTAAACAAGTGTCGCGCTCCAAGTTCTTATCCCTTAAAGAATTAAAAGAAATCACTAACAGTGGCTTAGTAGAAATCGCCTCTCATACCTATGACTTACACCATGGAATTTTAGGCAATGCCGAAGGCAATGACATGCCAGCATTGACGACATTTGAATATAACCAAAGTACGCATCAATACGAATCTGAAGAACATTACCTACAGCGGATTAAATCCGATTTGATGAAAAATAATGCTTGGATTAAACAGCATACCGGTTCAAGTCCAAGAATCATTGTGTGGCCATACGGTAGATATAACAGTGTCGGACAACAAATCGCCAAGAGTCTTGGCATGGATATCGCCATCACCTTAGATGATGGAGAAAACATTGAACTGCAGGCAGTAGATAGCATCCGCCGTATCTATCTGATTAATAATCCTAAAATCGATGAATTTGTCGCCAACTTGCGGGAACTCCCTCCTGCCCTTGAGCGGGTAATGCATGTTGACTTGGATTATGTATACGACAAGGATCCCATTCAGCAAGAAAAGAATCTAGGCTCACTCATTGAGCGGGTCTTAGCATCAGGAGTAACTACTGTCTATCTGCAAGCATTTGCAGATGACGATGCCAGTGGTGTGGCTAAGAGCCTGTATTTTAAGAATGGGTATATGCCCGTCAAGTCTGATATGTTTGGCAGGGTCAGTTGGCAACTCAAAACTCGGGCAGGAGTGAGGGTATTTGCATGGATGCCCCTCTTAGCCTTTGATCCGGGCCCTGAAAAACTGCGTGATTTGGATGTGGTTACTTCATCCGATGGTAGTAAGGGCATTGGTTACTTAAGACTAAGCCCTTTCTCTGAACGCTCACGGAAGTTTATTCAAGGGATCTATACCGATCTAGGTCGCTATGCCAATTTTGAAGGTATTTTGATTCATGATGATGCGACTCTCTCAGATAAAGAAGATGCGAGCCCACCGGCATTGCAGTACTACGCTAAAAACTGGGGACTACCGCCGAATATTGAAGCGATTACCCAGAACCCTGCATACAAGGAGAAATGGTACAAAGCAAAAACAGACATGCTGACTCAGTTTTCAATGGATATGAGAGAGGCAGCTCAGCAATACCGTAAGCCGATTAGTCTTGCGCGTAATTACTATGCTGAAGTCGCACTAAATCCACAATCAGAAGAGTGGTTTGCTCAATCTATACCCAATGGTTTGCAAAACTACAACTGGGTGGCACTCATGGCAATGCCGTACATGGAAAATGCAAAGAATCCAACGAAATGGCTTAACCATCTCATTGATGTCACTCAAGTGACTCCTTTAGCAAAGCAAAAACTACTGTATGAATTACAGGCAAAAGATTGGCGCACAAATAAACCCATTCCGACGAAGGAGCTGAGCTCTTGGATGCGTATGATGAGAATTAGAGGGATTCATAATTTTGGCTACTACCCTGATGACCAATTTACGAATACGCCTGATATGCAAATACTCAAGAAAGAACTGTCAGCTAAAGCAGCCCTGCAATAAGGCTTTAGCTAGAATTTCTATATCTGACTGCATGTTTGGTGGGGCGAACGACGGGGCTCGAACCCGCGACAACCAGAATCACAATCTGGGACTCTACCAACTGAGCTACGTCCGCCGTTGTAGAGGTGACATTATAGCTTTTAGCTCAAAAACCTGTCAAAAACAGTGATTCTAGCCTTTCAGTTAGGCACTTTCATATTCAAAAGCGGCCCAGTCACCTAGGGTAAGACTAGCATCCAAGAAGAAATCCACGATAGCTGCTTTGCTCTGAACCTTAGCCAAAGCATGGTGGTCTGAGAGGCGCTGGCGCCAATATCTTGATCCGGCCCTACCGTGGGCTAGTCCCAAGATATGTCTGGTGAAGGCGCCAATGTAAAACGGTTTTTGTTTAGCTTGGCACTCATCGAACCAAGCCTGTACTTGCGTTACCAATCCAATTTGAATGCGGTGCCACTCCGTTTCACTAAAGAGATATCCAGCGGCCTCTCCATTGGTGTTGATTAGATCATCCCAACCCAGCAACATCGCAGGAAAGTGATAAGCCGCCCTACCCACCATAAAACCATCGAAGTCATCCCAGTGGCCTGCAATCTGCTCATTGGTTTCCAGGCCACCATTCAGAAGTACTTTGAGATCAGGAAATTGTTTTTGTGCATCGATTCTCAGTTTGGCAGCAACTTCATAACGCAATGGTGGTTTGCTACGATTTTCTTTGGGGGATAAACCTTTGAGTACTGCATTACGAGCATGAATGGTAACTTGGCTTGCACCAGCATCAGCTACTGCCAAAATGAAATCTAGCGCAAATTGATAATCCTTTTCAGAGTGTGCAGCATCCATCGAATCGAGACCTAAACGATGCTTCACTGAAATCGGTATATCTACTGCCCCCCTCATAGCCTTAACGCAATCAGCCACCAAATTGGGTTCAGCCATGAGGCAGGCACCAAAAGCACCACGCTGTACACGTTCAGATGGACAACCACAATTGAGGTCAATCTCATCGTAGCCCCACTGTTGTGCTAATTCTGCTGACTTGGCTAAATCGCTGGGCTCAGATCCTCCTAATTGCAATACGACTGGATGTTGATCTTGTGAATAGTCGAGATGACGCGGCACGTCACCATGCATGAGTGCGCCGCTAGTTACCATCTCGGTATACAGCACCGCTTCTTTTGTCAGTGTGCGATGAAACGACCGGCAATGCCGGTCTGTCCACTCCATCATCGGCGCTACTGCAAGTCGTTTTGTTTTAATGGAGCTCATTTGATTTAGATGGATTGGCTTATATAGAATTAGCCAGAGTGGATATTTTAATGGATATCAGGCATTAAATCTAAAGCCCCCTGCACTAGATGTATGATAAATACACTAGCAAAGACCCGAGATCCTCTAATTAACGTGCTTTCATTCAATCAAAAACTCGCTCTACGAATAAGCATCATTAGCATTGTTACTGCTGTGATACTTGGTGGAATCTCATGGTATCTCGCTTTTAACCGCTCCGAGGATCTGACCAAAGGCTTAACACTTGAAGCAGCACAACACCTCACCGATCGAAATAGTCCATTTACCCACAGCATTACGATTATGGATGAAGAGGCTAGCCAAGCATCAACCAATCTAGTGAAATTTGGAATATTCGACCTGGTCCAGATCTATGATGCTAATTTCAAAATTCTGGGTAGCTATACCGATGAACTGAACGATTCGGTAAACCTCTATTCAAAAGCAAAACAAGCCCAAGAGATTGGTCTTAGGACAACAAAGCAAAACTTCTACAACTTACCAAGCGGTGAGAGAGTAGTTGTTACTCTTGCGCCACTATATTTGAATGCTGATCAGAATAATCGCATTATTGGGTATTTAGAAACGGTTCGAGTGGTTCCGCAATGGCGCGAAACGCAAATCCTAGATGAAGCGCTTGAAGATGCAGTCATGGTTGTGCTTGCAGTACTCATTTGTGGGGGCATACTTTATCCAGCGATCACTGGCTTAAACAAAGAAAAAGTGTTGAAGGCAGACAAACTCTATAAATCCAATATCCAACTCATGAAATCACTTGGAGAGGCAGTTGCCAAGAGGGATGCGCAGACCGGAATCCATAATTATCGGGTGACGTTAATTGCGATTAAATTAGCCGAGGCCTTGAACATCACGCCTGAACAAATGGAACCCATTATTATCGGCAGCCTTTTGCATGACATTGGAAAAATTAGTATCCCTGATGCGATTCTTCTAAAGCCAGGAAAACTTTCACCAGAAGAGATGGAGATAATTAAAACCCATGTGACTCAGGGTGAATCAATGATTAAGGGTAGAACGCTTCTTCATGATGGGTATCCGATTATTAGCGCTCACCACGAAAAGTGGGATGGTACAGGCTATCCCAGGGGATTAGAGAATACAAAAATTCCGCTATCAGCCAGAATTTTTGCAGTAGCAGACGTATTCGATTCGCTTTGCTCACAAAGGCCTTATAAAGAGATGATGAGCTATGAAGAGGCGATTGAAATCATTACCTCTGGAAGTGGAACTCACTTTGACCCTCAGATTGTGAAAGCCTTTTTAGGCATCGCCAAACTGGTTCATACGGAAATTTCCAGTCTTAATGAAGAGCAGATACAAGCAAAATTAGACCCAATCATTGATAGCTATCTACGTGAGCAATTAAGTTAACCTCAGTCTAACTTTCTTCTGCTACTAAAAATCCGATCTACATTACTGATTGGATCTTTGAAATGGATTTCTTTAGCTAATAGCTTTAATTGCTTTGAAAAGTCCAAGTCATATTCTTGGTAAGGTGTCAGAATAGGATAAATCTGATCATTCTGAATCGGAATATTAAGGGCATTGAGATGACAGCGCAATTGATGCTTCTTACCACTACCAGGAGTTAAGCGGTATTTAGCCCAGGGTTGATTTACCTCTATCAACTCAATGAAGGTATCTGCATTAGGCTCACCCTGCACTTCCTGCATCTGTAAAAAATGTTTAGACTCTTCTAGCCTACTTTGATAAGTGATTGGCAGTCTCTGAATGAGCGCCTCTGAATATGGCGCAATCGCTTCATATACTTTTTTGACAATTCGATCTCTGAATAAATTTTGGTACCGCGCTCTTTCGTCTGGCTGGATTGAAAAGAGGACTAAGCCGGCAGTGTCTCGATCTATGCGATGAATCGGGCTGAGTGTTTGTATGCCGGTCTTTTTCTTGAGGCGATTCAGCAAGGTTTGATGTAAATACAACCCACTGGGAGTCACAGGTAAAAAGTGGGGCTTATCTGCCACCACAAGATGCTCATCCTGAAATAGGATCTCTTCCTCAAAAGGAATCTCAGGCTCTCTAGCCAATCGCCTGAAATACATTAAATGAGTATTAGGCCTGTATGCATCGATTGCTTGAACTGGCTGGCCATCTGCCGTCAACACCAGGCCTTCATTAAATCGATTTACCCATTCACTTTTTTCGATATGGGGGAAGGTATTGATAAAGAAATCCAGGAGATTGGCATGCGTCGTATCTGCAGGCAAGTAGACGCGCGAAGAAGAGACTCCCTCAGAATTGACTTTCATAGCTTAGATACTGGATTCCATTGGGGTAATTTTAAGTGAATTCTTCCAGCCCCACTCCATTTGGAAAAGGGTGACGAATCACCCTTTTTGATGCCTTCTAATCTAGTTCTATTGAGGCTTATGCTATCCCTTTAACTTCGCCTGTAACTCTCGTGCCAACTCCAAGGTGCCTTCGTACCCAGAGCGGATATGCGCCGGCAGATCTGGGTCACCGACCATCGTTCCTAAAGTTTCAATGACGCTATAAATCAAACCTTTAGCGGCGCCAGCTGCAATGGTGTTGTTCTCTACGGCATCATCAATATGATTGACCGCGTCCAAGAAATAATCATGTCCAGGCAGGCCGTCAGAATCTAATGGTTCTTGAGTCATTTACATCCCTTCATCAAATTACTGAGAATATTAATCAATTCGAAGATCGCTGCTATTAACTAGTAGCTTACCATTATGAGCGATACCTTTAATCAGCTTCTTTTCTGCGGCAGATAAGAGTAGGAGCTGGTGATGAGAGAAATGCTCTAAAGCATCGCCAAACACTGTATCCGGATCGATGTCCTCAAGCGCCTCATAACTGAAGTGACACTCCACATTCTTGCCGTCTACTGTAGCAAGATATATAACACCTCCATCTGCAGCCAGACTAGCTGGACCTATAAACTCGATTTTCATAACATTTGATCTGCTTTATAGAAAAACTTACGTGCATACGCCAGGATTTCATTATCAGTTGGATGATCAACGGTTTCTACGCCAACAATCTTCTCGGCAACCTTAGGGTCATGATGGTGAGCATGCTTGATGAGCTCTAGTTTTGCTGATCCCGGGCCAATCACCAGAATCTCTTTTGAGAGTGTTACAGCTTGAATAACCGAGTGCAGATACTTTGAATCCAATTCCAGCTTACCACTTCCAACTGCTCCGCCCTTATGGTGTAGATGGGCATGACTTGATTTAGTCCTAATCACTTCAGCTTCACTTGCTTCCTCACTCAAAAACATGACGTGAGCTTCTTTATGGTCAATCCAGATTACTGCGTGATTTAATGACATTGCTTTCCTATTTTTATGATGGTGAATCGTTAACCATACTCTTAAATGGTGATAGAGGCATGAAGTAGTTTGATTTAAGTCAAATTAACCCGATTAATCCATTTTTACATTCATTTTTCGCGGATGAGTTAATTGAGTTTGAATCCCAAGAAAACAAAAACCGCCCGTAGGCGGTTTTGTCATTGAACTACTTTAGGAAATCAACCGCTTAGTCTGCGTAGATACCGGCAGCCTTAATGATTGGTGACCACAAATCAATCTGCGCTTTGAGGTGCTTCTTCAAGCCTTCAGGTGTTGCATTGGCTTGTGTTGGTATCTCTACACCCAACTCGGCCATGTGTTGCTTGTAGACCGGGTCTTGAATAGCCCCTTGCAATGCTTTAGCCAACTTATCCATCTCACCTTTTGGCGTGCCCTTAGGCGCATAAACGCCATGCCATACCTTGACTTCGAAGTTCTTCAAGCCTTGCTCATTCAGAGTAGGAATCTTGTCAAATGCTTTGATACGTTGCATCGTAGTTGTGCCATAAGGCTTAACTGCATTGGTAGCCAGCTGGCCAGAAAGATTGGTTGTCTGATCACACATCAACTGCACTTGACCGCCAATTAAATCCGTCAAGGCAGGTGCTGTACCTTTATAAGGAACAGTCGTTAAGTCCAGCTGAATACGACTCATAAAGAGCAGGCCGCATAAATGGCTGGCTGAACCAATACCAGCATTGGCATAAGCAATCTTGCTTGCATTTGCCTTCATGTAGGGAAGCAATTCTTGGTAGTTCTTAGGAGGTAAATCTTTATTGCCAACCAAAATCATCGGCACGTCAGCAACTTGGCCAACATATTCAAAATCATTCATTGGGTCAAAACCCAAGTTCTTATATAAAGCTGGGGCCGTAGACATGCCAATATGATGGATGAGCAATGTATAACCGTCATTCTTGGAGTTGATCACGCGTTTCGCCGCAATCGTACCGCCCGCACCAGGACTGTTATCCACAATCACTTGGCCTTTGAGTTGTTTACCCATTGCAAGTGCTAGTTCACGAGCCACTTTATCGGTTGGACCACCAGCGGAAAACGGAACCACCAGGGTAATCGGGCGATCACCAGGAAAGTCAGCCGCTTTTGCAGCAGAAATGCTGACACCCAATACGCAGAGTGTTAAAGCGGCAATACGGGAAATTGAAAGAGGCATTTTCACGGGATTTCTAACCTTTCGTGGTTTTACATTCAGACCAATAGTTTATAACTAAACGACCCTGAAATAGCGCTCTTTAATCCATAAAGCGACGGTTACCAGCCCAATCATGATAGGTACTTCCACTAAGGGCCCTATTACCGCTGCAAAAGCAGCCCCGGAGTTAATGCCAAAAACCGCAATCGCCACTGCAATGGCTAGCTCAAAGTTATTGCTGGAGGCTGTAAAAGACAAGGTGCAGCAGCGCTTGTAATCAATGCCCATCTTCGCTGTGACCACAAAGGTCAAGATAAACATCACGCCAAAGTAAATGAGTAAAGGAATTGAAATCGTCAATACATCACCGGGCAGCTCAAGAATTAACTTTCCCTTGAGACTAAACATCACAACTATCGTAAATAACAGTGCAATTAAAGTGATTTTCCCAATCTTCGGGACAAAGTGTTCGTGATACCACTCTTTAGAAACAAACTTGAGCATGACAAATCGAGTTAGTAAGCCTGCAATGCAAGGAATACCTAAATAGATGAAGACAGTCTTTGCAATCTCACCGATCGTGATGCTGACGTTTGTTCCAGAAAGCCCAAATAGTGGCGGTAATACAGTCAAGAATACGTAAGCATAAATACTGAAGAACAAGACCTGGAATATGGCATTAAAGGCCACCAGACCTGCTGCATATTCTGTAGAGCCCTTAGCAATATCGTTCCATACAATCACCATCGCAATACAAGGCGCAATCCCAATTAAAATCAGGCCTGCCATGTATTCCGGTTGGTTTGGCACAAAAGTAATTGCCAGAAAGAACATAAAGATTGGCGCAATAATCCAATTCATGAGGAAAGCAATGGCAAAGATCTTTTTATCTTTAAATACATCCGGAAGATCTTCATACCTCACCTTTGCAAAAGGCGGATACATCATCAATATCAAGCCAATGGCAATAGGGTAATTAGTGCTACCTACCTGAAAGGAGTTAATGAGATTCTCTACCCCGGGGAAGAAATACCCCAAGCCAATCCCCAGCGCCATAGCAGCAAAAATCCAGACTGTTAAATAACGGTCTAGGAAGGAAAGTTTTTTGGTGAGGATGTTCATAAGTTTGTGTGAATTTCTTTGAGGCTCAGGGAGTCAAGCTTGTCTAATGGCATAGCAGCCAAAATATCAATCCGCTTTTTTAAGCCATTCATGACACTGACAAAGGCGGTTTTCTTTTCTAGATCGGTACCCTGTACTTTTGACGGATCAGGGAAACCCCAGTGGGCTGTCACTGGCTGGCCTGGCCAGAATGGGCATTGTTCACCGGCCGCATCATCGCAAACCGTAATAATAAAATCCATCTTTGGGGCATTAGGCTCACTAAAGACATCCCAACTCTTCGATTTGAGTAAGTGAGTATCAAGACCCAATTCTTTAGCAATTTCCATTGCATAGGGGTTGATAGTAGTGCCAGGAGTTGAGCCTGCAGAGAAACCTTGAAGCTTACCGCTCGGATGGGTGGAGGCTAATGCTTCACCGAGAATCGAGCGCGCCGAATTATGGGTGCACAAAAATAAAATGTTATAGGTTTTCATATGGGTTTCACTTTCTTCATTACTTTGACGGGCACGCAAACATTTCCACCACAACAGTTGTCCAATAAAAACTCACTTAAGTCCTGAACGAGCTTGGCATTAGGGCGATAGATTAAATTACGACTTTGCCTCTCCACTAAGAGTAATTGCGCTTGTACCAATTCTTTGAGGTGAAAACTGAGCGTTGCATTCGGAATGCCTAATTTCTCAATGATTTGGCTGGGCGTAAGTCCCTCATCTCCACGCTGAACAATTAAGCGGAAAATATTGAGTCGAGACTCCTGCCCTAGAGCGAGAAAGGCCCCTACTGCATGAGTATTTTTCATATTTCCAATTATATAGAAATATATATGACAATGGCATTACAGGAAAAAAGATTACTAATCCCATGGATCAAAGATCAGGACGCCAGATTGACTGAAATCGGACACATTTCTAGTCACTATAGTCATCCGATGCTCAATCGCAGTAGCGGCAATCATCGCGTCCCGCTCAGACTTTGGGTTGGGCACGTGCAGACCTGCACAACGCTGCACCACGGCAATATCTACAGGAAGTACCCTATTCAAAAATGCTGGAAGCACATTTTTGTTCAGCCACTTTCTCAAAATAAGACCTTGTTTTTTATCGCGACGCTCAATTTGCAATACCCCAATCTCTAATTCAAGCACTGAGATAGCTGAGATATACATGAAGTCAGGCGGAGTTTCTTCAGCCCAACGCTTCACGCATTTATTGATACGCCCATCTGCCGACTTTCTAAACTCAGATACAACATTAGTATCAAGTAAGTACATTGCAAAAAGTCTCCAATTGGCTTTGAAAGGCTTTGGATTTTCGCAGGGTCAAACTCAATATCACCAGCGCCCTTAATACCCACTAAATCTAAGATGTTTTTCCCCTTGCCTACAACGCGCTGATATTCAGAATAGGTCATGAGTACGTGCGCTGGCCTTCCGCGATCAGTAATAACAACTGGCCCTGTTGCAGTGGCTTTTTTAGCGCTGCCTGTGTCCTGATTAAATTCACGGCTCGATAAAGTAGTAATCATTAATACCTCCGCTCAATTCCGATTAATTGTAGCAATTACTACAATTACTCTAGATAGAAAACCCCTGCATTTACACAGATTTGTCCCATAAAAAAGCCACCCGAGGGTGGCTTTTTTATGCAGCTTGCGGAGTTTACTCGCGTGATGCCTTCTTACGATCATGCTCTTTCAAGTAGCGCTTACGTACGCGCACACTCTTCGGCGTTACTTCAACCAATTCATCATCGCTAATGAATTCTACGGCGTATTCTAAAGTCAAATCGATTGGGGTTACCAAGCGAACCGCTTCATCAGTACCAGAAGATCGCACGTTGGTTAATTGCTTACCTTTTATTGGGTTAACAACCAAATCGTTGTCACGACTATGAATACCAATCACCATACCTTCGTAAACAGGGTCACCATGTTTTACGAACATACGACCACGGTCTTGTAATTTCCAAATAGCGTAAGCAACTGCTTCACCATCGTCTTGGCTAATCAACACTCCGTTATGGCGCTCACCCAAAATACCATCCTTAGCTGGTGCATAAGCATCAAAGGTATGACTCATCAAGCCATTACCGCGGGTCATGGTCATGAAATCACCTTGGAAACCAATCAAACCACGCGCAGGAATGCGGTACTCAAGACGGGTACGACCTTTACCGTCACTCACCATATCCTGCAGCTCACCCTTACGCTTACCCAAGTCTTCCATCACAGCGCCTTGAGTAGCATCTTCTACGTCAACCGTTAAATTCTCATACGGCTCCATCTTCACGCCATCTTCTTCATGGAACACTACGCGTGGACGAGAAACAGCCATCTCATAACCTTCACGACGCATGGTTTCAACCAAGATCGTCAAATGCAACTCACCACGACCGGATACTTCAAATACCGTGTCGTCATCTGTTTCTTTTACGCGTAAGGCCATATTAGACTTAAGTTCACGATCAAGACGCTCACGAATTTGACGACTAGTTACGAACTTACCTTCACGTCCTGCAAACGGACTGGTATTCACCATAAAGTTCATGGTTAAGGTTGGCTCATCAATTTTAAGCATTGGCAATGCGTCAGGTTTATCCACTGCACAAACGGTTGTGCCGATCGCCAATTCTTCAATACCATTAATCAGGGCGATATCGCCAGCAATCGCTTCGTCAACGATTTCACGCTCAAGACCTTTGAACTTCAATACCTGATTTACTCGACCTTTGAATGGCACGCCATCTGGTCCATTTAAACAAATTACTTCCATGCCCGATTTAACACGGCCACGGTTTATACGACCAATACCAATCTTTCCTACATAGCTGTTGTAGTCAATGGAAGAGATTTGGAACTGTAAAGGA
>CAIMPQ010000080.1 GCA_903843315.1 uncultured beta proteobacterium | reverse complement strand
TCAATTGCAAGACTATATGGTTGAGAATACCGATCTAGATATTGGTATGAAGAGCTTGCTCAATATCTCTGGCAGAGCAATCCGTGCTGGTGTTAGTCGTGTTCATTTTTTGCCCTGCGATCAAGATGGCGCCTTACTCGAGGAACTCTTTACCCACGATGGGATTGGCATGATGCTTGCCTCATCCGATATTGAAAACTTACGTGAAGCCAATCAAGATGACGTGGGCGGTATTTTGCAGCTCACGATGCCGCTTGAGGATGAAGGTATTTTGGCTGCTCGTGGTCAAGACGTTATCGAGCGTGATATTCAGCGCTTCTCCGTGATTGAACATGACCGCGTTCTTTTCGGTTGTGCTGCCCTTTTCCCGTTTCCTAATGGCGTTGGCGAATTAGCCTGTCTTGCGGTTGATCCAGACGTTCAAGGGTCTGGTGACGGCGAACGTCTTCTCAAGCGCGTTGAAATGCGTGCCAAACAAGAAGGCATTAAAAAATTATTTGTTCTGACTACCAGAACAGAGCACTGGTTCTTGAAGCGCGGCTTCAAGCGGGCAACGGTGGATGATTTACCCGAAGAACGCAAACAAATTTATAACTGGGACCGTAAGTCCATGGTTTTAACCAAAGATCTATAAAAGAAACAAGAAAGGCATTACAGATGGTACGCATGGTTCAATGCATCAAACTGAATAAAGAATCTGAAGGAATGGATTTCGCCCCACTTCCCGGTGACCTTGGTAAAAAGATTTGGAATCAGGTATCCAAAGAGGCATGGGCTGCCTGGTTAAAGCAGCAAACGATGTTGATTAATGAAAACCGCCTCAATATGGCCGATCCACGTGCACGTCAATATTTGTTGAAACAGGTTGAAAAGTACTTCTTCGAAGGTGGTGCCGATACTGCGCAAGGCTATGTGCCGCCCGCAGAATAAATCAGGTATTGCATCACAGCAAAAATATATTTGCATTCATTGATTTGATTTGTTGACACCCTAAATTTTGAAGCATAGGATGTAATCGTGGTGCGACAGAAATAGTGTTCCGCCACATTGGCGAAAGCCACTCAGAATGAGCATATCTATATGCTCATAGGCTAAGGAACTAAATACCTTCCGAGCGCCTGCGCCATGCAATCCATGGCAAACAACCCGATGGGCATACCCCGTCGGGTTTTTTAATGACTACAGCACGATTCTTTCTACGCCCGAGGCAGTACTGACCAGCAAGATATTCGCTTTTTCTTTAGCAAATAATCCAACGGTAATTACGCCAGCAATTTGATTGATTTGTGCTTCCATGGTGATGGGATCTGCAATCTGCAAGCCAGCCACATCCAATATCCAGCCACCGTTATCAGTCACAAATGCTTCGCTTGGCGTTTGGTTCAGGTCTGCTCGCGTCGTTTTTGCCAGGCGCAGTGTTACTTTGCCGCCCAACTTTGCTAATTCTCTAGTAATAACCCCTTTTGCAAGCGGAATAATTTCTACTGGCAACGCAAAATTACCCAGAACTGGGACCTGCTTTGATGAATCACAGATACAGATGAATTGCTTGGCCATAGAGGCAATAATCTTTTCACGGGTGAGTGCTCCGCCACCACCCTTAATCATATGGCCTGCTGGATCGATTTCATCAGCGCCATCCACATAAGCCGGAAGGCTAGCAACATCATTCGGATCGAGCACCTTAAATCCATGTTTGAGCAAACGCTCTGTAGTGGCATTCGAACTCGAGACTGTTCCCGCAAAGTGATCTTTATGCGCTGCTAGAGCATCAATAAAGTAATTAGCTGTTGAGCCAGTTCCGACTCCTAAAATTTGCCCAGCAGGAAGCTTCAGCACTTCATCCCGCGCTGCCTCACCTACCATTTGTTTGAGTTGATCTTGGTTCATAAGCCTGCCAAATGCCTTTACTGGAACTGGGTAATTAATGCATCTATCATATGATATTCATCAGCACCACTGATGCAGACCCCTTAATTAGACCAATCTAGCCATGAATAGCGCCTCTTCAGCCCAAAACCAACTAGAGCAACTCAAAAAGCTCACCACTGTTGTTGCCGATACAGGTGACTTCGAACGGATGCAAGAGTTCCATCCGCAGGACGCGACTACTAACCCTTCGCTCATTCTGAAGGCAGCCCAACAAAGCAATTATCAAGCCCTAGTGCAATCGGTTAGGGATGCCCATCCTAATATGAGCCCTACTGATTTGGTTGATTACATCTTGGTCGCATTTGGTTTAGAGATTCTCAAAATCGTTCCTGGCAGAGTATCTACAGAAGTGGACGCCCGCCTCTCTTTTGATACCCAGGCTACGGTAGCCAAGGCGAAGCATTTGATCGCCCTTTATGAATCACATGGTATTCATCGCGAACGCATCTTAATTAAATTGGCTGGAACCTGGGAAGGAATTGCAGCTGCAAAAGAATTAGAGGCTGCTGGAATTCATTGCAATATGACTTTGCTCTTTTCATTAGTGCAAGCAGCAGCCTGTGGTGCCGCAAATGCAAAGCTCATTTCTCCATTTGTGGGTCGGATTACCGATTGGCACAAGGCAAAGCTTGCGGTGAATTGGAGTGAGGCCAATAACGGTGGCGCCAATGATCCCGGCGTGACTTCAGTAAAGCGCATTTTTGACTACTACAAGCACTTTGGCATCCCCACAGAAATCATGGGGGCTAGCTTTCGCAATACCAGTCAGATCTTGGAGTTGGCAGGATGTGACCTATTAACAATTAGTCCCGAACTCATGGCTGAGCTTCAGAGCAGTAATGGCACAGTTAGCAAAAAACTGGATGCGACTAATGCTCCGGGTGAAGCAATCACCCCCTTAAAGCTAGATGAATCTAGCTTCCGCTTGCAGTTAAACAATGATGCCATGGCAACAGAAAAGCTCGCCGAAGGCATTCGGAATTTCTGCATTGATACAGAAAAACTAGAAACACTACTAGCCACGTAATTGAGATTGAGGCTAGGACGTATTCAGTACCTAACCCTCTTGATGCAGAAGCTTCTTTTTAAATGCAAGAATGCCTTTTGCGAATACCTTCTCCGCAATGACCGCTAACGACCCGAAGCGTTCGGCTTCCCCAGAAAAAAGTCGCCAGCCAAAAGGGGCATCCCGTTAACTAAACCCTATTTGTTTTATTGTTAGGTAGCGGCTGCTTGGCTTAGAAGCTTAGATAGGCTTTCGTAATGCTTAATTGCGAGCTTGGTGGGCGCCACTTTCTTCTTTCTTCCATCTGTAACATCCACTACTAAATCCACATATCCCAACTTTCTGAGATTGACGATTCTCCCATGTAATGTCGCCTGTGAACCAATGGTATCAAGAACCAATAACTCACCCACCAAAATTTCCCGCTCTTGTGCGAAAGACCTCATGATGATATTAAGCAATTGCTCTTCAATATCATCAAGCTTTTTTGCACCACTCTTGGCGTCTAAAGCATCAATGAAATTCAGAAAGCGGATGTAACTAGATCCTTTTGATTTAGTCATTTAAATGCTACCTCCAATTCTATTGATAAGAACTTTTTAGTTCCTATCAATTTTTATTTTAATTAAAGTGGTGACAAAGTTTTTATGTTTGAACAAAAACATCGCCAAACATACAAATGCAGCATTTCCTGCAAAATTACCTAAAACAACCTCCGCTCCTTTATGCCATAGCCCACTACTCATCTGACTTATGCCAAATGCACTCGCTACATATGAAAAAAGAAAACCATTGACCACGCTAGTTATGAAAGCTAATCCAACTATTTGATAGTAATTTAAATTGGATAGATTTCTTTCGACCCTGAATAATTGGAGCGCTCCCTCAACCACTACGTACAAAGCTAGGGTTAAAACGATTGAAATAATGAGACAGCCAAACCAAAGCTGAGAAGGGTTTGTAAGCATTAGACGGAGAAAAACGGCTAAAGCGATTCCAACAGCGCCATTTATTCTAAAAATCAAGACAGAAAAAAGCTTCACACCTGCGGGAAGGAATAGGTAGTAAGTAAGATCCTTACTCTGTACATCTGGAATCAAAGACATAAACCCAATAAAGAACCAGTAAAGCGCAAATGGGATCAGAATCTCAATAGATTTTGTCTTTATTTCTAGATAATTAATCTTCATCACTATGAGTGCATTTTATTACAAGGTCTATAAATTACAAATAGCAGATAGCAGATAATTAAAGGGCTCTTTGTGGCCAACGGTGGACTGTCGGCGATAAAAAAGCCACCCTGAAGGATGGCTTTGATAACGATTTTGGTAATAAGGCTGTCATATTGCCACAAACCCTTGTAATGCCGATTAACTTGGTAGAAGAGGTGTCAGAGTTTAGCAATTAATAGGTTTATTACTTACTTCTTAGCGGTATTAATGCCAAGCAAGCTATAGGCTGGGCAGTTACCCAGCATTCCAGTTGCCAGAGGAATAATTCCAATCCACGCCCATGGCCCAGTGATGCCAAATGCCGCTAGACCCATCAAGGTGACACCAACAGTCATGCGGAGTACACGATCAGTATGTCCAATATTGCATTGCATATAAGCCTTTCGAGTAATTTACTTGGCAGCTTTAGCTAGGCGCTGTCTTAATGCCTCATACAAGCATACGCCACTTGCGACCGAAACATTCAAACTTTCCACTGCACCCTGCATCGGGATGCGAGCCAGCTCATCGCAGTTCTCACGTGTCAGGCGGCGCATACCCTCACCCTCCGCGCCCATCACAATCGCAATAGGGCCGGTGAGATCTAAATCATAGATTGATTTTTCCGCTTCATCATCAGTGCCAATCAGCCAGACACCCGCCTCTTGCATCTCTTTCATGCTGCGCACGAGATTGGTTACCGTGATTACTGGAATCACTTCAGACGCGCCACTAGACACTTTGCTGACTGTGGCATTAATCGAAGCTGATCGATCTTTGGGGATCACTACCGCATCAACACCAGCACCATCAGCTACACGCAAACACGCACCAAAGTTATGAGGATCAGTGACGCCATCTAAGACTAGGAATAGTGGTTTCTTTGGACTGCCTTCTAAATCCTCAACAACTTCAGTAATAGTGCGCGCAATCGTCATCTTTTCGGCCAAGGCCACGACACCTTGGTGGCGATCATGACCGGCTAATTTATGAAGACGCTCAGAATCTGCGGCATGTAAGCGTTCACCCAAACTTTCTTCAGCCTGTTTTAAGAAATCTCCCATACGCCTGTCGCGACGACTAGGATCAAAGTACACCGACTTCAGGCTATCTGGGTCAACGCGCAAACGCGCCTGTACTGCATGAAAGCCAACTAATATTTGTTTCATCTTCTTTTACTTAATCTTTATTTTCGACGAGCATTGGTAGAGCGGACTGGCGGCTTGCTGCCAGCCGGTTTACCAACAGAGCGCCCTGGCTTATTGGATTTGCCGTTTTTTCGGCTAGCTTTACTCTTGGATTGTGTGGCACCTAATGTTCCAGCAGATTTAGCTGCATTGACATTTACTCCGCCAGGTTTTTGTGGGGTCTTATTGTCAGACCTATTTCGCTTGGGGGCAGCCTTCTTATTAGGTTTTCCAGTATCAGTAGCTAGTATTAATTGCCTGCGGTTAGAAGATCCACCAGGCTCAGCGCCCATTGATTTCACTAGACTAAATTCAATCTTGCGAGCATCTAAATCAACACGACTTACTAGAACATGTAAACGATCGCCTAAACGATAACGAATACCAGTGCGCTCTCCACGTAATTCCTGACGAGCCTCGTCGTACTGGAAGTAATCTCCACCCAGTTCAGTCACATGAACCATGCCTTCAACAAACAGGGTCTCAAGCTGAATAAATAATCCAAAATTTGCAACGCCAGTCACTGTTCCTGCATATTCCTGACCAAGATGGTCACGCATGTAGTAGCACTTGAGCCATGCCTCGACATCGCGGGATGCCTCATCAGCCCGTCGCTCATTAGAAGAGCAATGCACCCCTAACTGACCCCAAATTGGCAACGCAGCATTAGCACCTTTTGGTAGGCGGGCACCCTTCACTGGTCCAGCCTTGGCATCACTCTGCGATTTCTTCGCATTCACTGCATTCTCACGACCTTTACCCTTGCGCGGCAAAGTTAGATTCAATGGCACCAGTGGTGGCAGAACCGGTACGTAAGGTTTTTTCTGCAGAATCGATTTGATCACGCGATGGGTTAATAAATCGGGATAACGTCGAATCGGGCTGGTGAAATGGGAATACGCTGGATAAGCCAAACCGAAGTGACCTTCGTTATCAGGTTGATACATCGCCTGCTGCATCGAACGCAATACTACGGATTGGAGCATATTGGCATCTGGGCGCTCTTTAACCTCGCGCATGAGCTTTGCATAATCTCTAGGCTTAGGCTTTTCGCCGCCATCTAATGAAAGGCCTGAGGTTCTCAATACCTGACGCAGGGTGACCAACTTCTCCTCAGAGGGTTCTCCGTGAACGCGGTATAAGCTCAGGTGCTTGTTTTTCTCAATGAAGTCTGCGGCACAAACGTTGGCCGTCAGCATGCACTCTTCAATGAGGCGATGTGCATCATTCCGTAGGCGCGGCTCAATTCGTAAAATCTTGCCAAGCTCATTACTAATAATTTGAGTCTCAGTGGTTTCGAACTCAATCGCCCCCCGCTTCTCACGAGCAGACAAGAGGATCTTGAACAAAGAATAGAGATTAGTCAGTAATGGACGGAACTGCGCATAACGTGCCGCTTCAGGACCCTTGCTATTAGAGAGAATCTCCCAAACAGTATCGTAAGTAAAGCGCTGGGCTGAATGCATGACTGCTGGATAGAACTGGTACGCCAAGACAATGCCGTTGTTATCTACAACAGAGTCACAGACCATACAAAGACGGTCAACACCTGGGTTTAGCGAGCAAAGACCATTAGAGATCTTCTCAGGCAACATCGGAATCACGCGCCTTGGAAAGTAGACTGAAGTCGCACGCAGCAAGCCTTCATCATCCAAAGGATGTCCAGGCTTCACATAATGTGACACGTCAGCAATCGCTACAATCAAACGCCAAGCTTTAGTCTTGCCGTACATGACTGGCTCACAATAAACAGCGTCATCGAAGTCTCTGGCATCAGCGCCATCAATCGTGACTAAGGGCACATCTCGCAAATCAACCCGACCTTCTAGATCTGCTTGCTGAACCGTGTCCGGCAGCGCTGTGGCCTCTTTCTTAGCAGCGGCCGAGAACTCATGTGGCACGCCATACTTGCGGACAGCTATTTCGATCTCCATACCGGGATCGTCAATCTCACCTAAGACTTCAACTACACGGCCCACTGCTTGGCGATAGCTATCTGGGTAATCAATAATCTCCACGCTAACAACTTGACCCAACTTTGCTGCACCTTGCCCTTTGGGCGGTATCAAAATGTCGTGGCCAATGCGTTTATCTTCTGGCGCAACAATGAGCACACCATTTTCATTTAAGAGGCGCCCAATCACGACTTTATTTGCGTGTAGAACCACCTCAACGATCTGCCCTTCTGGACGACCACGTCGATCTGTTCCCAACACTCTGACATTGACCCTATCGCCGTGCATGACGCGAGACATCTCTCGCTCTGAGAGAAAAATATCTTCACCACCATCATCGGGAATAACAAATCCAAATCCATCTCGGTGACCCTGGACTGTTCCTAAACGATCAGCCTCACGTGGCACCAAGTCTTTTGCTTTACGCATTTAATTCCTTCGGCAATACATGCCCTATCTATATATCTACTGATATCTATTTTTGTTATGAATAAGGCTACTGTATCAAACCACCAAGTCTGAAGAGAAAAAGCCAAATTGGGTTGGAAAAGGTCCAAATACGCCCATCCCTCTATAATAGAGGCATGCCCAGGTGGCGAAATTGGTAGACGCACCAGCTTCAGGTGCTGGCGATCGTAAGGTTGTGGGGGTTCGAGTCCCTTCCTGGGCACCAAATACTCTTACTAGAGCTTATATATGGGGGCAACATCCTAGAAAGCAAGCCCTAATAAAATCCATTCATAATGGCTATCTTAGTGGGAATTAACATCAAATCTCAGTATTTTTAAGAAAGCCAAGTGAATTCAGCTCTACTAAAAAAACCCGGTAAGCAAGGCAAGCCTATTAGCCTCTTTTCTGCTACCGCGCTAGGTATTGGCGGAATGATGGGAGCTGGCCTCTTTTCTCTGCTGGGAACCGCGGCCATGCATGCAGGTAGCCACATTCCCTTAGCCTTTTTGCTCGGCTCACTTGCTGCATCCTTTTCTGTCTACTCCTATGCAAAATTAGGGGCAACCTATCCAAGTAGCGGCGGGGCAGCCACCTTTACAGTAATGAGTTTTGGTCCAGGCGTTATTTCTGGTGGGCTCAATATCTTTCAATACATTGCGTATTTAATTGCAGCAGCACTATATGCGGCAGGCTTTTCTGAATACGCTAATACCCTTCTAGGTGGGGGACTCTCTCCGCTTGAAGTCAAGATCGTAGGTGCAGGAATTGTGATTATTTGTGCTGGCATTAATTTACTGGGCACTGATATCGTTGGTCGCGCTGAAACTCTGGCGATTGGCTTTGTAACAATTGCCCTACTTCTTTTTTCAGTAAAAGGTATCCATATTGCCGATACCGCCAGTTTCAGAATGTCCGGCGGCTCCATTGATGGCATTGCAATTGCTACCGGGATTCTTTATATTAATTACCAAGGCTTTGGCGTAGTAACGAACTCTTCTAATGCTATGAGAGAGCCTCAAAGAGAGTTGCCGCTAGCCATGTTCTCTGCCTTGATCTTGGTAACCATTGCTTACTTCTTAGTCAGTACTGCAACCGTATTGCTCATGCCTCCGCCAGAAATTCTGAAATTTAATGGGCATGTATTAGCTGATGCTGCGCAAATCGTTGCTGGCAAAACGGGTTTTGTGATCATTGGCGCATCCGCTCTGCTCGCTTGTGCTGCCGCCTTGAATGCCACTATTTTTGCCGCATCTAATATTGCAGCAGATATGGCACGCAAAGGTTCAATTTCAAAAACCTTAGCGGCCACAGTATTGAAGACCCAAGGTCGCGCCTTAACAGCTTCAGCCTGCATGGTAATTGTTTTGGTTTTGGTATTTCCACTTGCTGTTGTAGGTCAAATGGCAAGCCTCGCATTTTTACTGGTTTATGCTGCCGTCACTTTTGGCCACTTGAGAGTTCGCAATCAAACTGGTGCCAAACAATGGCTTCTTTGGTCAGCCATCATTGTTAATCTAGGTTTATTCGCTGCATTATTTATCAATGTAGTGAAAACTGCGCCGGGCAGCGCTATTTCCTTAGCATGCGCACTAGGTGGATCTTTCTTATTTGAAGCGATATCGAGGATGCATCATCGTAGAAGTAGCAGCGCAGTCAATTCGGACTAAATACCCATCGAGCGTTGCAGTATCTTTGACTTCATTTCATCCCAGAGGCTTTCAAAATCCTCTGTTTTCGCTTCCGGTAGGGGAATAGGCTTAAAGAGTCCACCAAATACGATGGAGCTTTTCTTCACTACGGTCTTATCAAACTCTGTTAGGCCAATTGGCTTATCGTCTATATCCCGCGTGAGCTCTGCTGAGCAGACAATGGCATCCTCATCATCCCGGTCAACCACTGCGAACTCAATGTATTGCTGGTTCTTCTGAACAATCACTAAAGTTCCACGCGCATAAGTAACGGCATCATGTTGTTGGACGATATAGGCTAAGAACTGATTCTCTTCTTCCAACTCCATCGCAAGATCATCAATAAAAAAGAGATACTGATCGCCCTCTCCGTTTACCAATGTAAATACCTTTGGAATGACCCCATGGCCTAAAGCGAGGTTGCGGTAATAAGAAGCAATTTCTATTGCTAGATTCTCAGAAAATAAATGCATAGTGATCGGAAAAGATGAGTAGGGTTTAGGTTAAATGCTTCTTCAAGAAGTCGAGGGTGCGATCCCAGGCTAATTTTGCAGCGTCTGCATCATACTTCAGAGGTGGCATACCACGAGAGTCTGACTTCGGATTAGCAAATGCATGCTTAGTATCGTAACGATGAAACTCGTAGTTCACTCCAGCATGTTTGAGCTTTTCCTCTAATTGATCAACTCCAGCAGCTGCAAAGAATTCATCATGCAAGGCCCAGTGAGCCAGCATGGGCTTTGAAATCGCTTCAGCATTCACATACTCCAGAGGGGGATTGCCGTACCAAACAATGCTGGCATCTAACTCAGGCACATTACAGGCTGCAAGAATAGTTAAAGCGCCACCCATACAAAATCCAGTCACAGCAACTTTGCTACTTCCGGTTGCCTTGAGGTATTGAACTGCGCCGCGGACATCCTGACTAGCGGCATCACCGAAATTGAGGTCATTCATAAGGTGCTCGGCCTCGTTAGCTTCTAATGCCAGCTTACCTCGATACAAATCAGGCACCAGAGCGCGATACCCCGCTTTTGCCAAGCGATCTGCCACCGACATCACCTCATCATCCAGGCCCCACCACTCCTGAAGTACCACAACCCCAGGTGCGTTAGCACTGTTGGCGGGCTCTGCTAAATAGCCATCTACCGTTTTGCCATCTGGCCTTGTAAATTGAATCATGCCTATTCCTTTATGCGTGTTTCGTATCTGAATGAATATATCCTACCAGCCAAAATGTGAGCAAGCCACATACTGCAGCCCCATAGCCAACTAAGTTGTAGTGTTGCATCATGCCATCCGGTCCAATGGTTACAACCATTCCTGCCACTACCGAGGCAATACCCGAGGCTAGCATTTGCACTGAACCAATGAGGCTCATAAAAGTACCTCGTATCTTGGGCTCCACTACCTGACTGATCATTGCCATCGCAGGTATCATGCGACCCGAAACCAAGACGAAGAATGCAGTGGAATTAATCAGCACAATCCACAAAGGGGTTACAGACAAATTGGTAGTCACAATCAAGGGAATTAAACTGATGATGGCCAGTACTTTAAAAACGGTTACTTTGCCATAACGATCGGCCATATGCCCAATAAACCGTGAGCTCATCAGCGTTGCTACACCTCCACATAAATAGATGAGGGAGATATACGAATTGTTAATACCGACATTCGTAGTGAAGTACAGGGCGATATAGGGGATCACAGAAAAACCCGTAATCATGATCAGAGCCATAAACAAGAAGGCTTTCAGATTTTGTGGGGCGCGCATGATTTTCAGAATCTGACTTAAGCGACTACCTTCATGAACATGATCCAAGTGCCCTGCTATCTTGGGAATATGTCGATAGCCAATATATAAAATCAGTGTCGAAATTAATCCGATAAACAGAAAGGGTGCACGCCAACCCAAAGAAGTAATGTGGTTAGCCAGAAATAAACTCAGCGGCACACCAGCAACCGTAGAGACTGAGAATGCAGCCATAACAGTTCCTAAGGCCTTACCCCTGCGCTCAAATGGAATGGAATCCGCCACAATAGTTTGTACTAAGGATCCC
>CAIMPQ010000079.1 GCA_903843315.1 uncultured beta proteobacterium | reverse complement strand
TAACTCTTGCCATCAACCTTCTCCTCACTGGGAGTATGAAAGTGAATTTGCAGTAAGGTGTAATCTTCGCCATTGAACTCGGCATAGCCTGCATTCGGAAGATTAATCTGAATGGTATGCCCATTATTAATGATCTTTGCACGTGAGGGCCGATAGGCAGTTTGCATAGTGGCATCTGACTTTTGTACTAGCTTTACAGGAATGTCGATCGGGGCCTGGGACTTTCCAGTCTTGCACATTAAAAAATCTGGGCTGAGATCACCCCAAAACTCTGGGCCAGTTTTACCGTCATAGCCCCAATTAACACTATCCTTGGCAAAGGATGAGCCAGCGATAAAAGCAAAACAAACCGCAATGAAAGTTCTTTTCAGATTCATAAAGGTTCCCTAATGACATTTATATTGATTTACAAGGCTCACTTTACACAAGATAAAAGGGAATTTCTACGTCCAATGCTTTGGCTATATTTGCAGCTGTTTTTAAGGTTTAAATACCAGGTCCCATATTTTGGCCCCCAGTGAATATAGAATCGTTGCAAATATCAAGACAAACCCGTTGTAGCTGTTCATCCTAAGGATATATGCCAGAAATTCAATCAATTATTAACGACTTTGGACTTGTAGCCCATCCCGAAGGTGGCTTTTATAGAGAAATGTATCGCTCCAAAACCATCATTAAGGATACAAAAGGTTTGGATGGAAAGAACGCCTACACGAGCATTTACTACTTACTTGCGGGAGATGATTTCTCATCTTGGCACAGAATAAGGTCTGATGAAACTTGGTTCTTCCACCAAGGGTGCGATTTGTTAATCTACTTTATTGACAATGAAAAACACCTTCAGAGTATTCAGCTAGGCTTAACTTCGAAGATTTTGCAGGCTACTATTCCAGCGAACACTTGGTTTGCAGCAAAGCCAATAGACGGGTCTTCTTTCAGCTTAGTGAGTTGTGTTGTATCGCCTGGTTTTGAGTTTGATGATTTCGAACTGGGTGATCGTCAAACACTTCTGGCTCAATATGGCGGCTCAGAAAAAAATATTCAAGCCCTAGAGCGGTTCACAAGAAAATAGCATTCCGCGAATAAAAAAACCACCCGAAGGTGGTTTTAGAAAATGGAATTGCGCTTTAACGACCTTGGCAATCTACCGGCATCTCAGAAATAGGCTTTTCCTTGCTGAAATCACAATTAACCCCAACCGGCGAAGATGAGCTAGCCATACAACCATTAAGAACTGCTGCTAGCAAGGCGAGAGAGATAAGGCTTAATATTTTTTTCATTCTGGCACTCCCAAAAGTTTTCATCACCGATTCTCCCATGTGGAGATTACCCATCCAACATTTAATCTATTAGCCTCCGCCAGTACAATCGGGATTTTTATCTTGTATAGGTATTCCAGTCAAACAAGTCACGCCAATTGGAGACATAGTACTTGCTCCAGCACACGCCCCCAAAGAAACGGTTGCTCCAAACAGTAAGAAGACCAGGGTAATTTTTTTCATTCCAATATCCTTTATTCACTCGCAGGATTTAGCCAAATTATTAGGTCTAAATCTTAGAGGCTTTTCAAAAACTCATTGTAACTATTTATACCTCGACCCAGAAGTATCCTGCTTAATTTAAACCAATTTATTCAATGCCAGGGTCAATAAAGCCCTCCTCAAATGATCTCTAAAACCCGACTAAGTGCATTGCCTTCATAATCGGGCCGATTGCCTATCTCCTCAAAAGGGTGCCCCAGTCGATTGACCCAAAATACATCGAACCCGTACCACTTTGCCGCAAGAGCATCCCAAGCGTTGCTAGAAACAAAAAGGATTTCTTCTTTTTTGACCGGGAATGCCTTTAACAAGAGCTCATAAGCCTGCGGTGCTGTTTTAAATAAACGAATATCTTCGATAGTTACTACCTTATCCAAATAAGGCTTTAGGCCATTGCTCTCAACCACGGTATCTAACATTTCTCTACTGCCGTTAGACAAAATTGCTGTGGATACTCCCTTTTCTTTAATGTGCTTAAGTACATTTAGGCTGTCGTTAAAACTAGTGAGCTTGGCATACTGATCCATAAGACGCGTTTCGTAGTCTGAACTTAGATTTAAATTCATTCGTTTACAAACATAGCGCAGGGAACGAATGGTGAGCTCCCAAAACGGGAGATAATATTTGCTTCCGTTTGGATCTGGATCGCTCATTGTCACTAGTCGGGTGTACTCAATTTGACGATCACGCCACATCAAGGCAAATGCCTGACCATGCCCAGGGAATAACTCTTCTGCCAATTGGCCCATGGAATACACATCAAACAATGTGCCATAGGCATCAAAAGCGACTAGCTTATACATGCCGTCTCCTTCTTTTTATTATGAACTTGTATTGTCGTTTAAATCGACGCTCAATCAATGTCGGCACGAAAACTGGGGAGCCCTTTTAATCTGCATTGTTTCATTTCTTAAAGGGGATGGGGGGGAATGCCACACCCATTAATAAAACTTCCCCCTACAAGCCAAAGTAAAAAACCACCTGCGGGTGGTTTTGGTATTTCTTGATGATCTAGGGTGAAACTGCCCAAGGACCAGAATTTTTAATCCAAATTACTTATCGAGCTTAACAGTAACACCGCTAGCACTGAGGTTCAATTGCAAACCCTCGGAGGTGCTTGTCAAACGCATAATGACGCCATTCTCATTCTTAAGAATTGTTCCTCCAACGCCGCCGCCCAAAGTAATGCTGCTCTCGAGTTTAGTAAATGTGCCGGGAAACTTAGACAATTCAGCTAAGTCATAAACCTCTCCGCTTGCCGATAACTTAGAAACACCGACATTAGCCCCAAGACTCATGCCGCTAATTTTGAATGGGTATTTTTTACCTTGGTAGGTGAGTACGCCACCGCCAGTGCTACCGCCCACAATTAAAGCAAACTGAGTTTCATTAATACTTACTGTACCTGCCGGCTTTTTAGGAGCATCTGCCGCGCTAGCTCCAAAACTCAAAATAGATAAGCCCAAAATTAGAAACGAAAGAATTTTACGAATACTAGTCATTTAACTTCTCCATTGGTTGTAGCCTCTGAACAACTTGACTACGAATTTAGCAATATTGCTCGTTTGAGCTTACTCCGGTTGCCTGAACAACACAAATAAAGGCTATTTCATGGAAGTTTTAGTGTTTGTTGATAGGCCCGCGTGAAAATCCAGCAATGCTTAGGGTGCTTACGTTATAGGTGCTAATTCTGCCCCAACCGGTCGCTTATAGCGGTTATAAGACCACATATATTGATGCGGCTTAGACACTATCATCTCTTCAAAGTATTGATTCATTTCTGTGCAGGCATCGATTAGACAATCTGGAAAAGCTTGTGGCATAAGTCGACTCTTAAT
>CAIMPQ010000078.1 GCA_903843315.1 uncultured beta proteobacterium | reverse complement strand
CAAGAGCGAATGCCAATGGGATTTACTTTGCCCCAATATTCCTCTGGCTGCGGATGCACTTCTGGATCACCATAGACTTCACTCGTGGAAGCTTGCAAGATTCTGGCGCGCGTTCTCTTTGCCAGGCCAAGCATATTAATTGCCCCATGCACACTGGTTTTGGTCGTTTGTACGGGATCATATTGATAGTGCACTGGAGAAGCTGGGCAAGCTAAGTTATATATCTGATTAGTCTCGACATAGAGTGGAAAGGTCACATCGTGACGCATCAGTTCTAGTTTTGGATTGGGCAATAAATGCGCTAAGTTTTCTTTAGTGCCCGTGAAGTAGTTATCGACTACCAATACATCGTTACCTTCTTTAAGGAGCTTCTCAGTTAAATGAGACCCTAAGAAGCCAGCGCCACCAGTAATGAGGATTTTGTTCATTTTATTTAAATCGCAATTCAATCAGGATTAATAATGTTCAGGAGTGTTCCAGCCGGCTGAACGGTATGCATAAACTACTTCAGCCAAAACAATTGATAACGATGTCATGAAGAATATCAGACCTAATACAAATGTCCAAACAACGTAATCTGTTTGCAATGAGCGGACTGCGCCAGCCTGAAAGAAAAAGAGCTCGAGTACCGTTAAAGAAATAAAAACACCACTTAAGACATCAAAGAAAATAGCGGCTGTGCACAAACGTCCACGAGTCTTGGCCTCATTTGCTTCCTTCTCCATGTATCTAATCCTTTCTTCATCCTTCACATCACCCCGATGGAGGGCCTGCTGTATTGCACGCATGCGATCTACAGATCGGGCAAGACGGGAGGAGATGGAATTAATGAGAGTCGCCACGGCAGTTAATAAAAAGACTGGAGCTAATGCCAATTGAATATTATTCGTAATCGCGTCTATTGATGAATCCATATTGATTTCTCATCCTTTTCTTTTGTATATCTCTAGTGACTCTATTTAATGTGACCAGGCAATGAGTCCGGTATAGGAGGTAATTAATACCAGAAGCCCAAAGACAATTCGGTACCAGGCAAAGGGAATGAAATTATGGTGAGCCACATAATGTATCAACCAACGCACACAAATAAACGCCGAGATGAATGCGGCAATAAAGCCCACCACAATCGCTAGAGTAAATTCTCCCGAAAAAGCGACTGGTGCTTTCCAAAGCTTGAGCAACTCATAGGCAGTAGCACCCCCAATGACTGGAATGGCCAAGAAAAAAGAAAATTCTGTCGCCACTACACGAGGCAGACCAAATAACATTCCCCCAATAATGGTTGCGCCCGAGCGAGAGGTTCCTGGAATTAAAGCGGCGCACTGTGCCAAGCCCACCTTGAATGCATCTAAATAAGTGAGGTCATCCACAGAATGAATGTGATTACGTGAGCTAGTAATTTTTTCTTGACGACGCTCTGCCCAAAAAATGATTAAGGCTCCCACTATGAAAGCACTGGCTACGGGTATCGGTGAAAACAATACGGCCTTAATGTATTTCCCAAATAAGAATCCCAAACCCATTGCCGGTATGGAGGCGATCAGCAAGTTCAAAATAAAACGACGGGAAATGGCACTCTTAGTAAAAGAGGAGGCTACCTTTAAAAGCTTGGCTCTAAACTCCCAGCAGACCGCCAAAATAGCGCCAAACTGGATAATGACCTCAAAAGCTTTGCCTCGGTCATCATTAAAGTCTAATAAATCACCAACCAAGATAAGGTGACCAGTACTGGAGATCGGCAAAAACTCCGTTAAGCCTTCCACCACACCCAGAATGACTGCCTTCAGTAGCAAAATAAGATCCATCGGCAAATTTTATAGGTAAGCCAAGCAAACCCTGACTATTTGGCAAAATAGTCGCTAAATAAGCATTCTGGGTGAATAAGCCTTAAACTTCATGGCACATTGAAAAGTATCCGATTTAGATGACTCAAACCCGCTTTCGCCGCTCACGAATAACCGTACTTGGTTTAATCCTGAGCCAGGCGCTCGGCCTGAATTCGTGGTCATCCCCTGCTTTTGCTCAGAGCCCTAAGGATGCCGCCAGACCAGCTTTACCGACGCCGCTTAGCGCATCATCATTGATTGGCCTAGAGCAGCCTCCAATATTTGCTCCTCCGCCACCGAAAGCCGCCCTTCCAACTAGCTCTGCGCCCTCTAACGTCACAGGCAATAAAGCCACTGAAAACAAAGCACAATTCAATAGTTTGATTCAGCTTTATCAAGAAGCCGCCTTTAGTGATCCCGTATTAAATGCTGCACGCTTTAATTACCAAGCAAGCAAAGAACTCTTTTGGCAAGGTTTATCGCTCTTGCTTCCACAGGCTAATGCCGTACCGACTGGTACCCGTTAT
>CAIMPQ010000077.1 GCA_903843315.1 uncultured beta proteobacterium | reverse complement strand
GCCATTGATTTCCTTAGCGGCCTCTAAAAACAAGAGCTGAATGGCTGGATGGAGTCGATTGTCTATCAATAAATTGGTTGTCGTTGATATCAGCTGTATCTCGTGCTCTGGTATATTTTTTCCTAAATCAAATCCACCCATGGGGACTGTCACCTCTTCAAAATAGGGAAAGAGGCGGGTATATGCATCAGCCCTGCGGAAAGTGGCTAAGTGAAGATCAGGATTATGAATGAGCCTTTGCACATTTTTGGAATTAAATCCATCTACCAGTATTACTGCATCAATTTCACCCTTCTCGAGTGCGTTTACACCTTCATGGTTGGAGAGCGCTAGAAGATTTGGTGAATTAGTGGGTAAATTATTCACCTCCATCATCTTCAGAGCATGAATATGGGTGCCACTACCGATAGGTCCTATTGCAATTTTGAGTTTGACGATATCCCGATCCAGAATTTTTTGTTTTTCGTCAAACAACTTTTTTCGATAGAAAATCCACACTGGCTCGTAATCAATACTGCCTAAGGATTCCACTCCAGTAAGATGATCCGATGCAATCATGCCACCTTGAACTAAGGCGGCTTGTATAGGATCTTTACGATCAATTAAATGCTCTAAGTTCTCTATTGATCCTTGGGTTTGAATTAACTCGATTTTGATGCCCTTCTTTGCAAAGTAAGCCTGATACTCCTCACCGAGCGCCTTATAGGATCCCCCAGTGCCTGTAGCCATTAAGACTTTTGTAGGAGGGGCTGGCTTTGCAAGCCAGACCAATAGGCCGAAGGCCAAAATTAATAATAGTACTAGCGGCCAAATCTCTTTTAATAGACCGTACCAGCTCTTTAAGTCATCAGCAACCGTTTCATAAATAGCTGATGCATGTTCATAAATATCTTCTTTAAGACCGGACATGGATTTTCCCCATCTTGATGGGATTAGCTTATCACCAAACTACCCAAAATAGAGCTGCAATTAGGTTTCCTTAGTGTTTTCACTACCCTCGGCTTGAGGCGTCAAAATCGTTGGGTAAGAAACTGCCCAGGTTCCTGGATAGTCACGGCTGTAATGCAGGCCTCGACTCTCTCTACGCATCAAAGCGGAGCGCACAATCAATTCGGCACACTCGAGTAGGTTGCGTAATTCAATAAGGTCACGGGTCACCTTAAAGTTAGCGTAATACTCTTGGACCTCATATCTAAGCAACTTAATTCGATGCAGAGCACGCTCTAAGCGGCGGTTCGTTCTAACGATGCCAACGTAGTTCCACATTAATGAACGCAATTCATCCCAGTTATGCGCAATCACCACCTGCTCATCCGCATCTTCAACTTGACTCTCATCCCAGAGGGGTAATGTTGGCATTACTGGTGTTTTAAGCTCTGAGATATCTTCAGCAGCAGCCTTACCGATGACTACGCACTCCAATAAGGAATTACTTGCTAAGCGATTGGCGCCATGTAGGCCGGTATAGGTTGCCTCACCGACTGCATAGAGTCCCGGTAAGTCAGTGCGGCCCTTGAGATCGGTTACTACCCCACCACAAGTGTAGTGCGCTGCCGGCACTACTGGAATGGGCTCTTTGGTGATGTCTAATCCAAGACTTAGGCAACGTGCATAAATCATAGGGAAGTGTTCTTTAATAAAAACTTCGCCCAAATGGGTTGCATCAAGATGAACATAATCTAAACCATGCTTTTTCATTTCAAAGTCAATGGCTCGAGCAACGATATCGCGAGGAGCTAACTCTTTGCGATCATCATGATCTGGCATAAAGCATGTGCCATCAGGAAGTTTTAAGATACCCCCCTCTCCACGCATGGCTTCAGTAATCAAGAAAGTACGATCACTGGGGTGATACAGACAGGTTGGGTGAAACTGAATAAACTCCATATTGCCCACACGGCAACCCGCACGCCATGCCATGGCAATGCCATCCCCAGTGGCAGTATCTGGGTTACTGGTGTAGCGATAAACCTTTCCCACCCCACCAGTTGCTAGCACTACCGATTTAGCTTGAATCGTTTCAACACGATTATTTTTAATATCGAGAGCATAGACCCCGTAACAACGATTGGGTTTGCTACGTTGCGTTTTGGTATCTAGATGACGATTCGTAATGAGATCGAGTGCAATCCAGTGCTCCAGAATCTGAATATTTTTATGTGCCCTGGCTTTATCGAGCAGCACTTCATGAATGGCTTTACCGGTTGCATCAGCAGCATGCGCAATGCGGCGATGACTATGGCCACCCTCACGCGTTAAATGCAAACCCATCGGACCAGTCTCATCTGCAGTAAATGGAACGCCCTGCTCTACCAACCATTTAACTGCATCAGCACTTTCTTCAGCAATGTAGCGGGCAGTAGCTTCGACTACCAGACCTGCGCCCGCATCAATCGTGTCAGCCACATGGGAATCGATGCTGTCATGCTCTTTATCTACTACACCGACGATGCCGCCTTGTGCCCAGGCAGTAGCGGCCTCGCCTAATCCCCGTTTTGCCATCAAAATCACAGGCTGGGACTCAGCCATATGGAGGGCTACTGTTAAGCCAGCAAGTCCCGCCCCAATAATGAGTACTGGTAAGTCTGCTTGAGCTTGTGTAGAGGAAGGTTTTGAACTGGCCATAGAGGGATCATTCTAAAGGTCGCTAGAGATATTCGCTCATTTATCGCTTAATGTTTCGGTAGAAGTTTTCGTGGGACCCTATAGACTCTAAATAAATTAGTCTTAGCCCGTCATCTATTGAATATCCTAGCAAATAAAGCTGAATATTGCTTTTAAACTTATAAACCCATAACTCAGACAAATCGCCCTTCTTTTTTTCCCCGATCGTGGGGTTTTTAGCTACCTGGACTACAGCGTCATCAACTTCCTTGGCAGTTTTGTCATTTAGTTTTTTGTATTGTCTTAAGAAACGGCGTGTTTGAGAAACGTCATACGCCATCAAAGCTTCCTGGAGCGAGGAATAAATGGAGTGGATTGCTCCCTAGGCTCAGCCAATGAAGCAAGCGACTCCATAATGAACGCAACAGGTAAGTCTGGGTTATCTATTGCCGCTCTACCTACTTTTGCCCAAAACTCGATTTGCCCAGCGATAGTTCGATGCTCCACCTTAGCCTCTAGCTTGGCTAACTCATAAAGATCATCATCAATTCTTACTGGCATACCCATCAGGACCCCCTTTTCTTTATTTTACTACAAAAGTAGTAAGAAAGAAAATAGGGTTTAAATATAAAAAAGGGCTCTTTGTGGGAGCCCTTTTATAACTTGGTAGATATTTACTTAGACAATCGCAGCCTGAATGAGTTTGGGATCATTAGTTCCATACCCCATTACCTTAGCAGCTTGCCCGCCTTTAGCCAGCTTGACGGCACAGTACTTAAATTCAGGAATCTTGCCAAATGGATCTAAGGCTGAGTTGGTAATGAGATTTGCAGCTGCTTCATAGTAAGCAAAAGGAATGAAGATTACCCCTCTTGGCGTGCCATCATCTCTACGTACATGAATCCCTACCTCACCGCGACGAGATTGCACAGTGATGACATCACCAGCAGTAACACCAAGCTGCGTCATATCTTCGCCATTCATCGAGACAGTCGCCATTGGTTCAATGGCATCGAGCACAGTAGCGCGACGCGTCATACTGCCAGTATGCCAATGTTCTAGCTGACGTCCAGTAATGAGAACGAATGGATACTCAGCATCAGGTCTTTCATTTGCAGGAATAATATCTGCAGGAACTAACCTCACTTTGCCATCTTTTGTATCAAATTTATCATCAAACACAATTGGGCGGCCTGGATCTTCAGCTGAAAGACATGGATAGGTAACGCTAGATTCTTTTTCAAGGCGATCCCAGGTGATCCCTTTAATCGCACCATGCATTGCTTGACGCATTTCGTCATAGACTTCTGCAACACCATCATCAGGTCCATGGTAATTCCAGCTCAAACCCATGCGTTTAGCGATTTCTTGAATAATCCATAGGTCTGGCTTTGCATCACCAGGAGGCTCAATCGCTTTTTTACCCATCTGCACCATACGGTCGGTATTGCTTGCAGTGCCTACTTTCTCTGGCCAAGCGCTTGCTGGTAGAACTACATCCGCTAGGAGTGCAGTTTCTGTCATGAAGATGTCTTGAACGACAAGATGTTCTAAAGAAGCGAGTGCATGACGCGCATGATTCAAATCAGGATCGCTCATAGCTGGATTTTCGCCCTCAACATACATGCCGCGAATCTTATCTGGATCACTATCTGGGGCCGTGATCTTGTGCATAATTTCAACGACGGTATAGCCTGGCTTCTTATCGAGTGGCGTATCCCAAAACTTTTCAAACCAAGCATGGGCCTCTGGATTATCAACCCGTTGATAATTCGGGAACATCATTGGAATCAAACCGGCATCGCTGGCACCCTGCACGTTATTTTGACCGCGCAATGGATGCAAACCAGATCCTGGCTTACCAATTTGTCCTGTGATGCTGACAAGCGCAATTAAGCAACGCGCGTTATCAGTACCATGCACATGTTGGCTAACCCCCATGCCCCACAAAATCATTGCAGACTTGGTAGTCGCAAACTCTCTAGCCACTTCACGCAAAGTCTCCGCTGGAATGCCGCAGATCGGCGCCATGGCTTCAGGGCTATAGCCTTTGATATTTTCTTTTAGTGCTTCAAAGTTATTGGCACGATTTTTAATAAAATCTTGATCAACCAAACCTTCTTCAATGATCGTGTAGATCATGGCATTGAGCATGGCCACATCGGTATCTGGCTTAAACTGCATCGTACGCCAAGCGTGTTTACTAATCTCGGTCATACGCGGATCACACAACACAATTTTGGCGCCGCGTTTAGCAGCATTCTTGAACCAAGTGGCTGCTACGGGATGATTGGCAGTCGGATTAGAGCCAATTAAGAAAATCATGCTGGAGTGTTCTACATCATTGACTTGATTACTTACCGCTCCAGAGCCCACGCCCTCTAGCAGTGCGGCAACAGAAGAGGCATGACAGAGACGCGTGCAATGGTCTACGTTATTACTACCAAATCCTGTACGTACTAATTTTTGAAATAGATACGCCTCTTCATTGCTTCCCTTAGCTGAACCAAAACCTGCCAATACTTTTAAACCATGTTTGTCTTTGAGCTTTTTAAGACCCCCACCAGCAACTTCTAAAGCCTCTTCCCAGGTTGCTTCGCGGAAGATGCTAGACCAATCCTGTGGATTCTGAGTCGCGGTCTCATCCTTAGGAACGCCTGGCTTACGAATCAATGGCTTGGTTAAACGTTGTGGGCTGTGGATGTAATCCATACCGAAACGGCCTTTAACACAGAGGCGGTTGTGGTTAGCTGGACCATCACGACCCTCAACACTCACAATTTTTTCATCTTTAATGTTGTAAGTGATTTGACAACCCACACCACAAAATGGACATACAGAATCCACCTTGCGATCGACCGTTTGCGAACCAATTAAACCCTTAGGCATCAAGGCACCAGTTGGGCAGGCTTGTACACACTCACCGCAAGCAACGCAGGTGCTATCGCCCATTGGGTCATTGAGATCAAAGACGATTTCGCTATGAGCGCCACGCATGGCGTAACCGATCACATCATTCACTTGCTCTTCACGACATGCTCGTACGCAGCGATTACATTGAATGCAGGCATCCAGGTTTACTGCCATCGCTGGATGAGAGATGTCATGCGCTACCTTCTCACGACGTAATGCCTTGAGTTCAGGGCGTACTGTGACGTCCATACGTGTGGCCCAGGTACTGAGCTCACCATGTTGATTTTTTTGCTCCTCTGTCTTGCTATCACCCACCCACTTAAAGCCTTCATCAGGCATATCGGAGAGCAACATCTCTAGAACCAGCTTCTGACTCTTCACAGCGCGTTCACTATTGGCCTTTACTTCCATGCCAGGTGTAGCGCTTCTGCAGCAGCTAGGAGCTAAAGTACGTTCGCCATTGATTTCAACTACACAAGCACGACAATTACCATCTGCTCGGTAACCATCTTTAAAACACAAATGGGGAATATCAATACCGTGACGCTTAGCAGCCTTCAGAATGGTTTCGCCTTCATAGGAAACAATCGTCTTGCCGTCTAACTTGAACTCGACGGTTGGTGATTCGAGTTCTTTAGGATTGGTTGGTGCGTTCATGTTTGTCTCGTTTTTCCCTGATTGTTTTTTATGCAACTTCTTGCGGGAAATATTTATGAATACAGCGAATCGGATTGGGTGCTGCCTGACCTAAACCACAAATAGAAGCATCTACCATGACGGTTGCTAAGTCTTCTAGGGTATCTTGATCCCAGGATTTAGCCTGCATCAACTTAGCAGCCTTACCTGTACCGACACGACATGGAGTGCATTGGCCGCAACTTTCGTGTTCGAAAAAATGCATGACATTGAGCGCCATATCGCGCGCCTTATCTTTGTCACTAAAGACCATCACTGCTGCGGAGCCAATAAAGCAACCATAGGGTTGCAAGGTATCGAAATCCAAGGGAATGTCATTCATGGTAGCGGGCAAGATACCGCCTGAAGCACCGCCTGGTAAATATCCATAGAACTGATGTCCATCTTGCATACCGCTGCAATATTCATCAATCAACTCTTGAATCGTGATACCCGCTGGTGCCAACTTCACGCCCGGATTTTTCACGCGCCCACTGACGCTAAAGCTCCGCAAGCCTTTACGGTCATGTCTGCCAAAAGAACTAAACCACTCTGGACCACGCTGCACAATATCGCGTACCCAATAGAGGGTCTCAAAGTTATGCTCAAGTGTAGGCCGTCCAAACAAACCCACTTGTGCAATGTAAGGGGGACGCATGCGTGGCTCACCACGCTTACCTTCAATGCTTTCAATCATGGCGGACTCTTCACCACAAATGTAGGCACCTGCGCCGCGGCGCAATTCGATCGTAGGCAATTTAAACGGTGGGTTTGCTTTAAGCTTATCCAACTCACGCTCTAAGAGCTCACGACAACCATGATATTCATCACGCAAGTAGATATAGCAAGCATCAATTCCTACTACGTTGGCAGCAATTAATAAACCTTCGAGGAAGCGATGTGGATCGCGCTCTAAATAAGTACGGTCTTTAAATGTCCCCGGCTCACCTTCGTCAATATTGACAGCCATAAGTTTTGGCGCTACTTGATCTTTTACAATACGCCACTTGCGACCCGCTGGAAAACCTGCGCCACCGAGCCCACGCAAGCCAGAGCTTTCCATTACTTTGATAATGCTCTCTGCGTCACGCTGACCTTCATGAATTTCTTTTGCTAAGGCATATCCCCCTTTAGCACGATACGCTTCATAGCCAACATAGTCAGGAGAAATTGCTTGGTTCTCACCTTGAGGTGAAATGCCCTGCTCTGCTAATGCAGCAGGATCAAACAGCGCATCATCCTTTGCCATAGGTTGAATCGTGAGATTATTTTTTACTGCTGCCACCACCTTATCAGTAGTAGCAAAAAGTACTGGGTACTGGTGAACTACGGCTACAGGAGCTTGTTCACAGCGACCGACGCATGGCGCTGCAATCACTTTGACATTGGGATTGCCCAAAATAGCCGGCAACTTTAGCAATAGATTTTTTGCGCCTGCTAACTCGCAAGCAATTCCATCACATACACGGACAGTAATATCTGCAACTGGGTCATTGCCACGTACCACTTCGAAATGGTGATAGAAAGTGGCCACTTCATACACTTCAGCCATCGGTAAATTCATTTCTTTTGCTAGCGCTACTAAATGACGATCATGTAAAGCGCGGTATTCATCAT